>JBJFHV010000100.1:0-3265 GCA_051894015.1 Acutalibacteraceae bacterium
GAGATAGCGCCGAATAAATCGGAAAGCTTGGATTTTTCAATCGTATACATGCTTATTCGTTCCCCCTCTCGTGTACAATTGACGGCTCGGCATCGTCAAAGGTGAAGTTGACAAGCGGCGCTCTTGAGCCGACTTCTTCACCGGCCTGATAGTCGCCGTAAAGCTCGTCAATATCCTTGATGAACTTGCGGTTGAGAAGATGAAGCGGAATCCCCTGCGGACAGACTCTTGAACATTCACCGCAGTCCGTGCATCTTCCAGCAACGTGGAACGCCCGGATAATATGGAACATTTTTTCTTCGAACGAGTTCGAGTTGACCTTTCCGGCGGCTCCGGAAACAGGGTTGTCAAACACGCACTTCATACATGAGCACGCCGGGCATACATTCCGGCAGGCGTTACAGCGGATACACTTGGAAAGCTCATTGTTCCAGAAAGCGAAACGCTCCTCGCTCGTCATGTTTTCGAGCATCGTAACACCCTCAAAGCGGTCTGCGCCCTTTTCGCCGGGTTCTTCAACATCAATGACTTCATCAAAAGCCTTGAAGTCCTTGCCCTTACAACAAACGCACTTTTCCAGAAGAGCGTCCTCACGCTTACATGTTTTGTCGCCGTAAATTGTTTTAATATCAAGCTCGTCGCCGTTGTCAAGCACCTTTGTGATACCCTTGAAGCCCATCGCCTTGAGCTTTTCGATATCAAGCATGCCCTTACAGCCGACGCCGATGACATAAATCTTGTCCCGGTCGATTCTGTGCTCGGTCAGAAGCTGATTGAACGAATAGGTGTCGCAGGGCTTGAGAAGAACAAGAATTTTGCCCTCTTTCTGCTCCTTGCAGGCATTGATGAGATATTTACTTAAGTTCGCGCCGCAGAAGCTGCCGTATTCAAGCTCGGAAAGCTCGTCAGCGCTTTCAAAAAATGCGGGGGTTACATCATAGAAAAAGTCGCCGCATTTATAGCCGAGAACTCTTGTGACCGTACCGTCCGAAAGAAGCTCACCGGCTCTTTTGATTACCAATCCTCTTACTTTTTGCATCTGATGTCTCCTAACTTCACATTCTCGCCGAGCTCCGTGATCGTTTTCGCAAAGTCATTCATAACAAGCGAAAACTTCTGACCCTCGGCGGCGGAAACCCATTCGACTCTTGTTCTCTTGCGGTCGATTCCGAGATAGTCGAGCATGCTGAACAAAAGAGTCATTCTTCTTCTTGCGTAATAGTTACCCGTGCTGTAATGGCAGTCACCGGGGTGACAGCCGCACATGATCACGCCGTCTGCGCCTTTCTCAAAAGCCTTGAGAACGAACATCGGGTTGACACGGCAGGAGCACGGAACTCTGATTATTTTAACGTCGGCAGGATAGCTGAGTCGGCTTGTGCCGGCAAGGTCGGCGCCGGCGTAGCTGCACCAGTTACAGCAGAAAGCAACAATCAGAGGTTTCCATTCTTTTGCGTTTTCGTTTACTTGCATATTGCGTCTACCTCCGCCATAATCTGTCTGTTTGAGAAACCCTTCAGGTCCATCGCTCCCGACGGGCAGGCAACCGTACAGGCGCCGCAGCCCTGGCAAAGAGCGGAGTTGACACGGGCAAGGCGGCGAACTTCACGCTTGCCGTGGTCGTTGACCTCTTTTTCAACGTAGTCGATTGCGCCGTAGGGGCAAACTCTTTCGCAGCTTGAACAGCCGTTGCACATCAGCTCGTTCGGAGTCGCTGTGCAGGGGTTGGTGACAAGCTTATCCTTGGCAAGAAGTCCGACAACCTTGACGGCGGCGGCTCCTGCCTGAGAAACGGTTTCGGGAATATCCTTCGGACCCTGACATACGCCGGAAAGGAAGACGCCGGCGGTCGGGCTTTCAACCGGACGAAGCTTCGGGTGAGCCTCGGTCAGGAAGTTGTTGGTGTCGATGCTTGCGGTGAGCATGGAAGCGATGTCCTTGACGCCGCTTGACGGCTCGATTGCCGCGGCAAGAACCACCATGTCGGTTTCGAGCATGATTCTTCTGTCGGCAAGAAGGTCAACCGCCTGAACGGTGAGTCTGCCGTTTTCATTTTCGTAAACCTTGCCGACCATACCCTTGATATAGTCAACGTTGTACTGCTCAACGGCACGGCGGTAGAACTCGTCGAAGTTCTTGCCCGGTGTACGGACGTCGATATAGAAAACGTGAACATTTACGTCGGGATATTTTTCTCTTATCAGCATCGCGTGCTTTGCGGTGTACATACAGCAGATCTTTGAACAGTAGCACTTACCGCGTGCGGTGTTGTCACGGGAGCCGACGCACTGAACGAATACGATATCCTTCGGGTGTTCCTTGTTGGACATACGAAGAAGCGTACCCTTTGTCGGGCCTGCGGCGTTCATGATTCTTTCAAGCTCAAGAGAGGTGATCACGTCGGGGTGCTTGGTGTACTGGAATTCGTCGAACTTGGTTACGTCCGAAATCTGGAAGCCGGTGGCAACCACGATTGCGCCGTACTTTTCTTCGATGATCTCATCTTGCTGATCGAACTTGATAGCGCCTGCCGAGCAGACCTTTTCACAAAGACCGCATTTACCGGTCTTGAAATGGAGGCATCTTGTCGAGTCGATGACGGCGACATTCGGCACCGCCTGAGCAAAAGGAATATAGACCGCACCCCTGTTGTCAAGGTTGCAGTTGAATTCGTTACCGCCCTTTCTTGACGGGCACTTGGTGGTGCAGACAGCGCAGCCCGTGCACTTGTTTTCGTCAATGAAACGGGCTTTCTTCTTTATCTTAACATCAAAGTTTCCGACAAAACCCTTGACCGACTCAACTTCGCTGTAAGTGTAAAGCGTGATGTTCGGGTGCTGAGCCGCCTCAACCATTTTCGGGGTGAGAATACACGCGGCGCAGTCGAGTGTCGGGAAGGTCTTATCAAGCTGAGCCATTTTTCCGCCGATGGTAGCGGAACGCTCAACGATGTCAACCTTATAACCGGCGTCGGCAATATCAAGAGCCGACTGAATACCGGCGATACCGCCGCCGATAATCAGCGCACGCTTGGTAACGGCACTTTCGCCCGGCTGAAGCGGTGCGTTCAGGTTGACCTTTGCGATTGCCGCGCGGGCAAGGATAACCGCTTTTTCGGTGGCCTCGTCCTTGTCCTTGTGAATCCACGAGCAATGCTCACGGATGTTGGCAATCTCAACCATATATGGATTGATACCGGCCTTTTCGGCGGTTTTTCTGAAAGTAGCTTCATGCATTCTCGGCGAGCAGGAGCAGACAACAATAC
>JBJFHV010000101.1:0-3264 GCA_051894015.1 Acutalibacteraceae bacterium
AATTTATCACTCAGTTCACGGCTCGGGCACTCAACTTTCAATTAAGCACCGTGCTCTCCGGCATTGGTGTCGCCACGCGACTAAACTAAAATTTACCACTCAACCCACGGCTCGGGCACTTAGATTTCAATTAAGCACCGTGTACCCCGGCATTGGTGACGCCACGCGACCGCCATGCGCCCGACCAAACAAATATTTCTTTTTATATTTTTCACGAAACTTCAAAAAATATCAGCGTAACGGAGGTGACAAAAAATGAATGAAAACGAACCGGTTTTCGATATTCCCGACCTTCCGGAAGAAAAGGAACCGGATTTTATAACGCTAAAACAAATGCTGAAAGCCAACGCCGCGAGATATGCCATAAGAAAAGCTTTTCTTGTAAAGGATGAAAACGGCGGGATTACCGGCATTTCCTATAAAAAATTTTCATCTCATGTTGATTCTCTCGGAACCGCTTTGATCGAAAAGCTCGGCCTTTCCGGCTGTCATATCGGACTTTGCGCAAGAAACTGTTATGAGTGGTGCGTTTCGTATTTTGCCATAAGCTGCGGAACGGGCGTTGTCGCCGCTATTGACCGTGAAACTATTATTCCCGAGCTTCTCAATATTATTGATTTTGCCGAGCTTCGGGCAATCATTGCCGATAAAAGAGTGACCGAAAAACTGATTCAGAATTTTGATAAGCTGCCCGACGAATTTCAGATTATCTGTATCGACGACTTTCCCGATGACCGCGTTATTGCGTTCAAGACGCTTGTCGACGACGGAAAGGCGTTGGTAAAGCAGGGCATAACCGCCTTTTCAGACTGTGAAATCGACCCGGATAAAATGGCCGTCCTGCTTTTTACATCGGGTACAACGGGAATGGCCAAAGGCGTCATGCTGTCTCACAGAAATCTTTGTTCGGATATCTACGGAACGCTCAGTAAGGTGAAAATCAACTACGATGACTCCACTCTTTGCGTTCTGCCGCTTCATCACGCATATCAGGCAATTGTCATGCTTGCAATTATTGCCATCGGCGGGTCGGTCAGCTTTTCGGACGGACTGCGGCATATTGTGGAGAACTTAGGCGAATACAACCCGACCGTTTTTGTTTCCGTTCCGCTGATGCTTGAAAAAATGCATAAAAAAATTGTGGAACAGATGAACAGTCAGGGGGCGTTCAAGAAAGCTTTTACCGTCGGCAAGGCGAAAACCTTTCTTTCGAGAATCACAAATCATGAGACGAAAAAGCGAATTTTCTCCCTTGTTCATTCCGTGTTCGGCGGAAAGCTTCGCATGATCATCGGCGGTGCGGCTATGTTTGACCCGGATGTTGCAAAAGATTACGCTGCTTTCGGCTTCCCCGTTATCATCGGCTACGGACTTACGGAATGCTCTCCGATTGTCATTTGCAATACAACCGACGACCCGACTCCCGACAGCGTCGGAAAACCGATCGGTTATGCCGAAGCGGATATTTTCGATCCGGACGAAGACGGTATCGGTGAAATCATTGTCAAAGGGCCGATGGTGATGCTCGGCTATTATAAAAATCAGGAAGAAACCGACAAAGTCATCATCGACGGCTGGTTTCATACGGGCGACCTCGGCTATGTGGACGAAAACGGAAACTATCATATAACCGGCAGAAGCAAGAACGTTATTGTAACCAAAAACGGCAAAAATATCTATCCCGAAGAACTCGAATATTATCTTAACAGCGACCCTGCTGTTCTGGAGTCGCTGATCTTCGGTTCGGAAAGTTCAAGATCCGACCCGCAGGTTACCGCAAAGGTCGTTCCCGACGAGCAGGCAATCAAAAAGAAACTGAAAAAAGAAAAGCTGACTAATCAGGACATTCAAAAAGCAATCGTTGAAGCAGTCAGAAAACTCAACCGCCGTCTGCCCTCTTATAAGAGTATCAAAAAAATCAACATCGAAACCACAGAGCTTGAAAAGACCTCGACCCATAAGCTTAAACGGAACTATTCCAAGAGTAAGCGAAAGCATCACGAGAAAAAAGAGAATGAGAATACCGATTTGCCGATTCAACCGGAAAGCTCCGATGAGCAGACCGATAATGTCAGCGAAACCCCGAAAGACGAAAATCAAGAAGACACTTGATGATCTATGAAAAGACAGTCACCCGACGAGAGAACCGACGGGTGACTGTCTTTTTCTATCTTAATCTTTTCTTAAAAGCGGTTTGACTAGTTAATTATTCAACGTCCTGAAGAGCGTCGTAGCCTTCCTCGCCCGTTCTGACCTTAACTACGTTTTCAACGTCGTAAACGAAAATCTTTCCGTCGCCGATGTTGCCGGTGTAAAGAACGGACTTGGCCGTTTCGATAACGGTTCTGACGGGTACCTTGCTGACAACAATGTCAACCTGTACCTTCGGAAGCAGATTAACGTCCTGCTTGACACCACGGTAATACTTGGTGTTGCCGATCTGTGTACCGAAGCCGAGAACGTGGCTGACAGTCATGCCGGTAATACCGATTTTAACCATTGCGGATTTGAGAGCCGAGAAACGTTCCTCTTTCATGATGATCTCAATCTTTGTCATCTTCTGATCACTGCCGGTTGATTCAAGATCCGTTCCGGGAGCAACCGTTACGGGAACGGCAACAGACGGTTCTACAGTACCCGTAACCTCTGCCGCCTCTTCAATCTGAACCGGGTTGACGCTCGGCATAAAGTCGGCATACGCGCTGACCAGTCCGTGCTCGGGAAGGTCAAGACCGGAGATTTCCTCTTCGGCGGTAACACGAAGTCCGATTGTTTTCTTGATGATCATAAATACGATTGTGATTGCAATTGCGCCCCATGCAAGCGTTGCGGCAACGCCGAGACACTGGATTCCGATGAACTTGCCTCTTGACATACCGGAATCAGCGAGCCAGGAGTTCGAGGCAAATACACCGGTAAGAATCGTACCGAGTGCACCGTTGATGCAGTGAACACCGACAGCACCGACGGGGTCATCGACCTTGAGAACCTTATCGACAAACTCAACGCCGAAAACAACGGCAAAGCCGGAGCAGATACCGATGACTGCCGCCGCCCACGGTCTTACGCAGTCACAGCCGGCGGTAATGGCAACGAGACCGGCAAGTGAGCCGTTGAGCGTCATGGAGACATCGGGCTTTTTGTAGCGGATCCATGTGATGATCATAACCGTACAGGTTGCAACCGCCGCGGCAAGGTTCGTGTTGAAGAATACAAGACCGGCAAGCTCAGCTGCACCGTCTGTCATGGAGACGGTTGAGCCGC
>JBJFHV010000102.1:0-3255 GCA_051894015.1 Acutalibacteraceae bacterium
TCAGAGAGTCGAACATGTTTTTGCCGTTTTCCCGGAAATATACCATAAGCTGAGCGATTCTTTCGGCGCCGTCCTTGCCTTTGAGAACAAAGCTGTCGAGGTGGTCAAGGAAGTATCCGTACTGACGGTAAATGTCCTCCAGCCCGTCAATCAGAGTTTTACCCCGGTTTTTATACCACGCCGCCATCTGACAAATCAGCATTGAAGACACAACCGCGTCCTTGTCTCTTGCGTGCGTGCCGACAAGATAGCCGTAAGACTCTTCATAGCCGATCACAAACTCTTTATCGCCGGATTCTTCATACTTGTTGATTTTATCGCCGATATACTTAAAGCCCGTAAGCGTTTCTTCGATATTCAAGCCGAAAGCTCGTCCGATATTGGCGCCAAGCTCCGAGGTGACGATCGTTTTGACAAGAGTCGACTTCGGATTCAGGCTGTCTTTTTTCATTGTCAGCACAAAATTGACCAACAATGCGCCGGTCTGGTTGCCTGTGAAAAGAACATAGCCGTCTTTGCCTTTTACCGCAATGCCGACACGGTCACAGTCGGGATCGGTGCCGAGAACAAGGTCTGCGCCGATTTCCTTTGCCTTTTCAATGGCAATATTCAGCGCATCTTTTTCTTCAGGATTGGGGCTTCGGACGGTGGAGAAGTTTCCGTCGGGCATTTCCTGCTCTTTCACAACGGTTACATCCATGTTTTTGAGCACTTCACGAACGGGAATATTGCCGGTACCGTGAAGCGGCGTATAAACAATTTTCAGGTCTGACTTTTCTTCATAAAGCGACTGCTTTTTCACCTCATCAAGAAAAGCGGAAAGAACATCCCGACCGATATAGGTTATGTTTTCGTCAGAGTCGGAAAACGGTATCGTGGAAAAATCCGTAATACGGTTGATGTAGCCGATGGCATTTTTTGCGTCCTCGGTGCAGAACTGACAGCCCTTGCTGTCATATACCTTATAGCCGTTATATTCTTTCGGATTGTGCGAAGCGGTTATCATAACACCTGCCGTGCAGGATAGATATTTTGTTGCAAAAGAAAGTACGGGCACGGGAACGAGAGAGTCAAAAAGATATACCGTAAAGCCGCAGGAAGCAAAAATTCCCGCCGCAGTTTTTGCAAAGAAAGCGGAATTGTTTCTGGAATCATAGGCAAGAACAACGCTTAAGTTATTGCTTTCTTTGGACTTCAGATAGTTGGCAAGACCGTATGTCGCCTTGCCGACCGTATAGCGGTTCATTCTGTTTGAGCCTGCACCCATAATACCGCGCAGACCGCCGGTGCCGAAAGCGAGGTCTTTATAAAATCTGTCTTCGATTTCTTTTTCGTCTGTTACGGCAAGAAGCTCGTTTCGGGTGTCTTCGTCGAAGTTGAGCCATTGCTCATATTTTTCTTTATATGTCATTGCTGTCTCCTCAAATCATTTAAAGCTGAATAAGTTATACCATATTTAGCGGTTTAAAGCAATATATACGGTTAAAATCCGCTGATATTTAACAATCAAACCACCGGTTTCACTCAACCGGCGGTTTGATTGTTGTGTCTTTATTTGTGTAAAAAAGATTTATGCCTGTGCGTCATCATCTGTTATGTGATGCTTTCTCTTTTCGAGAACGGCGTTAGGAATATCCTCTTTCGTTATCCCTGTTTTAGCTTTCAACCGTTCGTGTTACGGTTCTCTTTTTAGACTGCTCAACACGTTTGCCGTTTTTGCCGTTGTTGTTGTGACGGAAATAATCGTCCAGATCATTCAGATTCCAAAGAAGCTTTGAATCCAGATACCACAGCTTTTCCTTAAAATTCTTTTTAAAGGTGAACGGTCGGTTATTCTCGATTTCGTCCATAAGAGGCGTTACGAGCGAGCCGTCAGCACCTTCAACCTCAGTTGCCGCAAGAATAACGACATCACAGTCTTTCGGAAGAACCGTTGTTCCGTCGAGCGTAATTACCCAGAAATACAGTCCTTTGGCAAACTCTATATCTTTCCCGGACATGCAGTGCGTAAACTCATAGCCGAGATGACCTTTTTTGATATAAGCCGTTTCACCGAAATCATATAAATCCCAACGGGCAAAAGCATCATGCGCACCGTTTACCGTTTTGACAACCGGCTTGCCGTTGACGGTAAAGGTAATGTCGTTTGATTTATATGAAGTCACAAGAAGTTTCAGCTTGTTTCCGTCCGATACCTCAATAGTCTGTCCGTCGGCAACCATTGTGCCGTTACCGGGAACAAAATCAACACCGCAAACAGAAATTTTGTCTCTCATAAGATTTTCGGGAATATCCTGTAAGCCTCTGTTCCATTTCAGTTCAATCGGTCTTTGCTTTGCCTTAGCGCCTTGAACACCCGGCTTTTTAAGCTTGATGCCAAAGGTTTTGACCTCATAAGGCTTAAAATTACAGAAAAGACTGCCGTTTACCACATTTGCTTCGCCGCGGTATTCCTCGCTTGCCCAAAGCTCTCTTGCGCTTTCAATTCCGTCGCCGAGAGTAAATTCAAAGCCTTCGACCTCTTTATTCGCTCCTTCGTTGAAACGGACAATGATTTCATCATCACGATGATGTGCTTTTTTTATGGCACGGATGATAACATCGTTTGTGCTGACAGAGCCGAAAGAATACTCGCTGCCTAAAGCTCCCGTATGCTTTTCAAATACAACAGCTGTCATCGGATAGGTGTAAAGTCTTGCCTGAAGCTGTGTGTCGGCGCCAACCTTGCCCTTATGTGAATAAATGGCATAGCCATAAAGGTTTTTACCAAGATCCATCATGGACTGCATGGAATCGATACGGTAATTCTTCTTCGGCGTATGGATAGCGGTCAGGCGAAGCGTGTTATCATTGAATTTATCCCAGCCATGCTTACATTCGCTGAAAATCGAAACGCCGAATTCGCCGCTTTTGTCCGTAATGTCCGCCCATTTCTGCGCCGGTACTTCAAAAAGCTTTTCATTCATGTTTCCGCGTTCGATTGCACCAAGTCCAAGGTCAAAAGTTGCCTTTGAATTGGAAGCGGTGAGTGCAAATCTGTTTTTTAAAAGCGTGCGCATGGATTGCCACTCAATTTCATTATAAACCTCAACAATATCGCTGTCCTGTGTCAAGCAGATATAAGTGATAAACTCTGATTTCTTATCACTTTGCTTAACTTCAAAAGCAACACGGACCGGTCCGTTTTCGGCAATTTTAACCGATTCCAGCTGAGGGATTCTGTCCGGCTCTTTGTTTGCCTCTTTATAATTCATT
>JBJFHV010000103.1:0-3242 GCA_051894015.1 Acutalibacteraceae bacterium
GAAAAGATACCGTCTGATGATGATTGTCGAATCCGGTTCGCCCAAGCTTTCGATTGCGTGTCGTACCGTCCGGCTTCTTTCGTTCTTTTCAACGTCGTCACACCCGAAAGCAAGATTTTCGTTGTCATCAAGGCTTATCATATTGCCGGTGCCTCGTGCTTTCAGCTTCCGTAAAAAGGAAATTGCCTGATGTTTTGCCGCAACGGCAAGATAGCCTTTGACCGAGCCTTTATTTAAGTCGATGCTTTCAAGATTGCGGTAAAACGCTACAAAAACGTCCGAACTGCATTCCTGGGCGTCCTCTTTGGTTCCGACGGGAACAAGCGTCGCCGACACCACGCGGAAAACCAGCCCGGAATATAAGTCCATCAGTTTTTCCAATCCCTCGGACGGGCTTTGTTTTATCAGGTCAATCAGTTCGTCGTCTGTCATCGGCTCACCTCTTTTTCAGCGCTGCATAAGTATATACGCATTCTTTTCTTAAAATCGGACAAAAAAACGGAAATTTTTTCGCTTCAAATTTTCAGTTTTGTCGGGTACGGCTTTGCGGTTTTGAGGAAACGGGATCAAACGGCGGGCTCGGCGGCTCCCGCAATCAAAGCTTTGGGCTTTGATTGGTGCCGTCCGTGACGGCGAAGCGAAAAGTCCCTAAAGGAGTTTTCGCTCGGGAGCCGCCTGCTGCCGTCAGAAGTGTTTGCCCCGCGGGAAGAAGCCGCAAGCCGATTTCCCCGAAGAAGAAACTTCCCTTGTATCTCCCTCTTCCCTTTGTATAAACAAGCCGAAAGCAACCACATAGCTTTCGGCTTGAGAAATTCTGTTATGTTTTACGGCTGGGTCGTCTTGCTCATCCGGTATTCACAGTCATAGTCGTTAAACGAGGTCCCGGCTTTTTTCGCAAGCAGAACACGCTTGATGGAATTCTTACTGAAAGTGACCTGATCCGAGCCGTAATAAATGCCGTTCGCACGGAGAAGCTCCTTATGCGCCTGAAGCCGGGAGAGGAAATCCTTGTAGTTCTTGCTGTTTTCGTCCGTCCAGGCACATTCGGCAAGAGCAAGCGAACGAAGAGCGAGTTTGAAGAAAAGTTGTTCTTCGCTGTCGGTCCATTCGGTCCAGTTTTCGCCCTCTAAGCCGAGTACGCTTGAAAGAGATTCTTTCGGCACGTTGTTTTTCGTCGGATCAAAGGTATAAGCATTTTTAACCGAAGCGTATGAATACTTCATATCGAAATAAAAAGCCTTGTGACAGCTTAAAATGACCTTACCGCCCTTTTTGATGTGCTCGGTGACGTTCTTGTCCTTACCCGGTGTCCAGTACTGAGCGACAACATCGCGGTCAATCAGCTTTGCGGCAAGTACTTCATTCCAGCCGACAAGCGTCTTGCCGATCGATTTCAGATGCTCGTTGATGCAGTTTGTGAAATAGCCCTGAAGAGCGGTTTCGTCCTCGAGTCCCTCCTGTTTCATTTTTGCCTGACAGGCGGGACATTTTTTCCATTCGTCTCTCGGCGCCTCATCTCCGCCGACATGGAAATACCGGAACGGGAAAAGCACTGCGACCTCATCAAGCACCTCGTAAACAAAGTCGTAAACCGAATCCTTGCCGAGACAAAGCGGTCGGTTCCAATCCTTGATTCCCTTTGATTCAGGGATTCTTCCGCCGAAATAGCCCGGTACTTCGCACGGGATCTCACGGCAGGCAAGCTGATGATAAGCAGCAAGTGCGGCGGCGCAGTGTGCCGGGAAATCAATTTCGGGAATGATTTCAATACAGCGCTTTTTTGCGTATTCTACAATTTCTTTGATGTCCTCGTGGGTGTAATAGCCCTCGACCGGCGTCGGGTCAACTTCAAGACTGCTCCAGTTTTTCAGCTGTGTACCGATTCGTTTGCTTCCGATTTCGGTGAGAAGCGGATATTTCTTGATTTCGATCCGCCAGCCCTGATCGTCCGTCAAGTGCCAATGGAAAACGTTCAGCTTATACATCGCCATAAAGTCAAGCAGTTTTTTGACGGTTTCCTTGCCGAAAAAATGGCGGCTTTCGTCAAGCTGAAGTCCTCTCCAGCCGAAGCGGGGAGTATCGTTTGTAATTTTTACGAAGTTTGAAGAAAGGATTTTTTTGCTTTCAATATCGGAACCGAATAGCTGGCGCAGAGTCTGAAGTCCGTAAAAAGCGCCCGCGTAGCAGGAAGCAAATACTCTTGCTCCGCTTTTGTCAACAATAAGGGAATAGCTTTCTTCCCCTTCCTCGGGATCAAAAATAAAGCTGATGCAGGCAGAATTGTTGCATTCTTTGAAATCACAGTGCATGGTTTCTTCGAGCATTCCGGTAATTTGCGAAAGCTCGGGACTGATAAAATAGGTGGCCTCGTTTTTGTTAAAAGAAAAGTAGTCGTTGGTTTCGACGATGTTCTTTGGCATCGGAATAAGGTTTGCCATGGTTTTACCCTCCGTTTTGCTTATTTATATCTCTTTGTTTTTATCTGAATTTTCCGCTGCTTTTTCGACCTTCCGGTCATCAAGTAAATTGTGAAGTCCCTGCCAGTGAAGCTTGCGCCGTTCAAACCAGAGCAGATAACCGTATTTTCTCAAAGGAAGCGGCATGGCCTGTTTTTTGGAAGCGTAATCGAACGGCAAGGTGTCAAGGAGCTTTTGGTAAGCTTTCAGTCCGCTTAAAAATTCTTTGAAATCCCGGTTCTTTTTCTCAGTCCAGACGTTTTCACAAAATGCACCGAGTCTCGGGAAGGTACAGTATCCGGCTTTTTCCATCGACGGAACGTATTCCGTCCAGAGACAGGCTTCCGCGCCCAAAAGGTTGTCGGCATTTCCAAAACTGTTCGGGAAAGCGTCGTTTTCGTAAGTCTGCCTGAGATTGATCTTGCCGTAGGGCAGATCGAGATAAAAAGCGTCCGAACGGGAAGAAATCACCTTTCGTGAGTCGTTCGCCTCACTTGTCAGTCCTTCGGGAACGTCTTTTTTTCCCCAATACTGAAAAATAATATCGCTGTTATAGCGGTTTTCGGTATTTTCGTCGTACCACATGACGGGCTGAACACCCTTTTCGGTCAGATGGGAAGCAAGGCGGTTGATATAGTAGGCGTGAAGCCCCTTTTCGTCCGTCAGCCCTAAGTCTTTCATTTTTTTCTGACAGTCGGGGCAGATTTTCCACCGCATCGTCGGAACCTCGTCACCGCCTAAATGGACAAAACCGTCGGGGAACATTTCGCAAATCTCATCAAGCAC
>JBJFHV010000104.1:0-3227 GCA_051894015.1 Acutalibacteraceae bacterium
ATGGAAGCCGAATCTTGCGATCATCGGTTCGATTATTTTCGGCGCACTTTATATTGCAAGCAGCTACATCACGGGCATCAGCTTTGCCAATAAGGAACTGATCAAAATGCTTCCGTATGTAGTAACGATCGTCGTTCTTATTTTCACCAGCATACGAAACAAGAAAGAAAACCAGCCGCCGCAAAGCCTTGGTCTGGCTTATTTCAGAGAGGAAAGATAACTGAAAAAACGGAGGGTACGAAAATGAATGATTTATCGAGAAATAAAGTCATCATCGGCGCAGTTTCCAGCGTGACCATCGTTTTTATTGTCTGTCTGACGGTAATTCTTGTTACTGCCTTGGGAGTAAAAAAGTCTTCTGACAGCGGAAACGGGAACCGCTCGGTACAGGAAACCTCGTTTTCTTCCGATTCTGACGACGAAGAAGAAGCGGATAATGATGCGAAGGATTACGTTGAATATTCGTATGAAGAGAATACGAAAAAAGCGACAACGGCTCCTTCAACCACGACGCCTCCCGCTTATTATCCGCCGGCGGGGGCAGAACAGAATCGGCAGTTGGATGACAGCTATCTTTTTCCGAGCGACACAACGTATCTGACATATGACATTTTATCGAATTACTCAAGAGAAGAAATTCGGTATATCACGAACGAAATGTATGCCCGTCACGGAAAAATCTATACCCAGGAGCCGTATAAAAGCTATTTTGCCTCCAAGTCATGGTACCACGGAACCGACACTTCCATGGAGGTCGTAAGGGCTCGTTTTAACGATATTGAGGCGGAAAATCTGGAAACGATTGCCGATTACGAAAGAATGAAGGGCTGGAGAGCACCGAAAGAAGAAACAACAACGGCATGGACTGAGTATCGGTATGATAATGATACGTACGGGACGACGGTTTTCGAAGAGCCGATCATGAGCGACGAATATAAGTCCTTTAAGACCGGTACCGTTTGCCGGATCACTAACACGACGCCGTATCATGACGGACTGAATTTGAGAAGCCGGCCTTCGAAAGACAGTGAACTGCTCGGAACGCTGGCAGAGGGCACGGTATTTGAGGTTCAGGCGGACTACAATTTCGGTGACAATTCCTATATCTACGTCAGCTATTACAACGAAGCAACCGGAGAAACGATTCTCGGATGGATATTCGGTCCGTATCTCGAGACGTTTTAACGAAAAGACAAAGCAGATTCTATCAGACAATTTCGGAAAGATCATTCCCGACCGCTTATTGAACGGAGAACGGCTATGCGTTCTTTCCCTGAGTTTTATATAAGAAGGCGCCCGGCTTTAATGAAGTCGGGTGCTGATTTTTTTGAAAAATGTCAAAGCATTTTGAAATTACTTGGACAGACAAATAAGTCTCTGATATCTATGTCAAGTACTTCACATATATCGAAGAGAACGTGCAGAGAAACTTCACATTGAGCAGTTTCGATCCGGCTCATGTGAGTACGGCTGATGTCAACCATTTCGGCAAGCTTGCTTTGAGAAAACCCTCGGAATTTTCTGTAATATGCAATATTAAGACCGATTATTCTCAGTTGTTTAAAGCGTTTATCTCTCATTTTTTATCACCGATAAAAGTTTAATGCGTGACTGCAAAATTTACGACAACATCATAAGTTATTTTTGAAACTTGACAAGTTACAAAAATGAACATATAATAATTTATGTAACGCATAAAAAACTATTAAGACGGAGGTATAAAAATGAAATGTAAAAATTGTAATTATGAAAACAGCGATACAGCGAGGTTTTGTTCCGGTTGCGGACAACCTTTGGATGATCGGGTTTCGGAAGTGAAAAACAGTCCTGATAAGATTGAAAACCAAGATGGCAATTCGAATATGGGCGATAAATATATAGAGAACGCAAAAGCACCTAAAAACAAAAAGAAGACAATAACAATAATCGCAATAGTCTCCATTATAATTGTTGCGTTAATTATTTTTGCTTCAACCAGGTGTGAGCATGAGTTCGGCGATGTGTCATGCGGAGAAATACCGGTTTGCGTTCTCTGCTCAAAACCGATAGGGAATCCACTTGAACATGATTGGAAAGAAGCAACCTGTACAGACCCGAAAACTTGCAATAGATGTGGTAAAACTGAGGGCGATGCATTAGGACATGATTGGGAAGAAGCGACTTGTCAAAATCCAAAGACTTGTAAGCGTTGTGGGTTGACCAAGGGAGATCCGATTGCCCATCAATCAGATAGTTGGAAAGTAATTAAGAAAGCAACTTGTTCTCAAGAAGGTGAAGAGGAGGGATATTGCAATATTTGCAAAGAGACGGTAACGCAGTCCATACCCAAATCAGAACATAAACCGGGAAAATGGGAAACAGTTAAAAAAGCAACCATAGAGTCTGAAGGGAAAAGAGTGAAACGCTGTACAGTATGTGATGAGGTATTGAAAGAGGAAACAATAAAAATAACGGAGAATGAATACAAAAATGAATGTGAAACCTACAGTTATTCCACAATAGCCAGAAATCCGAATAAGTATAAAGGAGAATATGGCAAATTTACAGGAAAGGTTATACAGGTCATTGAAGACGATCTGTACAGTATTGCCGTATCCTATACTTTAAGAGTGGCACTTAACGGTGATTATAATAATGTAATATTGGTGACATATGTTGCAGGCTCTGATGAAGACCACATTCTTGAAGATGATAGGATTAATCTTTATGGTGAAATTCAGGGCAGTTATACTTATGAATCGACAATGGGCGCTAGTATTACGGTGCCCTATGTGGAAGCAAAGTATATTGATATTTTGTAATGATTGAAAGATAAAATGCGAGCAGAAAGTTGCTCGCATTTTTTGCACATATAGTAAAAATAAGGAAAGGAGAGAAAGCACTACAACATGTGGTATATCAAAATGGGAAAACATCAAACACACCCGGTGCAGTGTACGAAGAGTGCAAAAAAAGGCAAAAAAAGCAGAAAAAAGGTGTTGACAAGGTAAGAAGTAAGTGATAGAATACGGTACACAAACGCGGGGAGCGAAAGCGAGCGCGTTTGAGGAAAAAGAAGAGATATCACAGGAACAGCCCGATGAAAAGCCTTTAAAAAACTCAAGAAAAAAGTTGAAAAAAAGACTTGACAAGGTAGGAATGATGTGATATACTCAATAAGCTGTCTTGAAGAAGGCGGCGAAATTGAACCTTGAAAATTAAACAACGAGAAGAAAAGGAACCCGATA
>JBJFHV010000105.1:0-3224 GCA_051894015.1 Acutalibacteraceae bacterium
GGTGCTTTGACAACGGGGATTACAACGATATTATGGTCAGTCTTGGGGATTGCTCTCATCTTTTCGTTGCCGCAATATTTGCAGACGCTCTTTTCTTCGCCGGTGTGCTGACAAGTTGCCGGAACCGTGACGGTCCATTCGCTCCATTCGTGGCTGACAGCGGCAAGCGTTCTTGTCTGCTCATGACCGCAAACTTCGCAGTAACGGGCTTCTACGCCTTCGATTCCGCAGGAAGCAGGAGTCTTAACGGTCCATTCGCCGTATTCGTGAGCCTTGAGGTCAATTTCAACCGTTTCGCCCTTAGCGTCACAGTAGATACAATGCTTTGACTTACTGCCCTTTTCGGTGCAGGTCGATTCCTTGTCGATCGTGTAGATGCTTGAATATTCGTGCTCGCCTCTCAGGCAGCGGGTAAGACTGTCAATAATGGATCTGACCTCGGCTTCGTAATCGTCAACCTTCTTCTGGTCGTCTTTCTTGGTCGAATTCGGGTCGTTGCGGATCACATCAACAGCGTCCTTGATATCTTCAACTCTTTGCTTGATATCCTCAGAGCTGTCATAGGTGTTGAATTCGTCAACAGCGTCGTCAAAGCCGGTGAAGTCGGGCTTCACGATCGTTCCGTTATTGATAGCAATTTCGATTTCTTCCTTGATTGCCTTCAGGGCGTTCGCGGCAGCGTCAACAATAGGCTGTTCGGTCGTAACAAGGTTATCGTCGACCGCATACTTGTCAAGTGCGTCAGTGATCATCTTGTTGCCCTTTTCGGTAAGCTTGCCGCTTTCAACAATTGCTTCAAGCTCGCTGACGATTGCGTCATACTCGGTGTAGTCCGCACGGGCTACGTTTTCTGTCTTAACGTGAGAAGCATCTCTCTTACAGGTGTAAGTGATAGTGCCCTCACCCCAAGTGCCGGCCGCTTCGTCGTATACCGGGCGGGTCAGTGTACCTTCGTCCCAAAGGTGAGCGTTTGCGTCAACGGGGATTACCGGGTTGAATTCCAGTCCGCAGACCGCGCAGAAGGATCTGCCCTTGCCCACTTCGGTACAGGTAGCAGGAACAAGAACTTCTACTTCGGTTCCGACCGTATGATCAACAGAAAGTCTCGAGTCAACGTCTTTAATAGTGCTTGTTGTGCCGCAGCCGTGGTTACAGGTAGCCGTCTTTGTGCCGTCTTCCTTACAGGTTGCGTCATCGTTCGATACGTAATCGGTAAATTCATGCTTCAGCTTTGAGCCGGTAACGATTCTTGTGTCGGTCGCTGTGCAGCCCTCGTTGTCACAGTGTGCGGTTTCCGTACCGTTCTTGAAGCAGGTCGCGTTGTTATCATAAACATAGGTTGTGAAGGAGTGGCCTCTGATGATACCGTATTCGAAGGTCTCATCAAGTACCTTATCACACCGGGTACAGCCGTAATAGTAAACTGCCTTGCTTGTGCAGGTAGGAGCATCCTTGAGGTACTTTGCTTCGATAATCTGAATCTTATCGTGACCGAGCGGGTCGCCTACGGTGAAAGTGGCGTCCTGAGCGTCCGGATCATTCTTGGCGTTCATGTCACAGCGTGAGCAGTCATAGAAGTACGTTGCCGGTGTTTCGCAGTCCGCTTCGCTCTTCAAGTGAACAAGGTTCGGAAGCTCCTCGGTATAATCATGTCCGAGAGCCGGGATTTCCGCACCGGTTTCAAGATCCTTCTTGCAGACACTGCATATGATGTCGTATTCCTTACCGGCGGTAGTACAGGTCGGAGCGACATAAGTGTTCGGCTTATTGACTCTGACATGAAGTGACGGGTCAAGGTGAGAATCGACAGCGGTTCTTGTGCTCGTTGTTCCGCAACCATGGTCGCAAGTTGCGGTTTCGGTGCCGTCGGCAAGGCAGTTTGCGTTGCCGTCAAGAACATAGTTGGTGAATGAGTGTGTAAGCTTTGTGCCGGCCGCCGTGCGGGTTACGTCGAGGTTACAGCGTGAGCAGTAACCGGTTTCGGTTCCGTCCGCAAAGCAGGTTGCGTCGTTGTTATACGTATAGTTTCCGACGTTGTGACCGAGTGGTGCACCGTCAAAAAAGGTCTTATCCTGTGCGTCGGGGTCATCCTTGGCGTTCGCATCACAGCGTGAGCAGTCGAAGTAGTAAATCTTTGACGTTGTGCAGTCGGCTTCGCTCTTCAGGTGAGCGTCGTCAACAATCTTTTCGGTGTAATCGTGACCGAGCTTTGTAACCGGCGTGTCAACATACTCTCTGCCGCAGACCGTACAGGTGTGGGTTGTGAAACCGTCTGTCGTACAGGTCGGCTTTGTGACAACGTTCTTGTAAGAGTGGTTGCCGGAATCAACGGTGCCGCAGCGGTTACAAGTTCTTGAATGGGTGGTTTCAGTAATTGTGTACTCGCTCCAGTCGTGACCGAGTGCACTGCCGTCTGTAAAGGTTGCCTCCTTGTCAGTGCCCTGAGAGGACTTGCCACAAAGGGAGCAGGATACATAATATTTCGCCGGTGCGGTGCAGGAAGCTTCGCTTACAAGATAAGCCGCATCAACGGTCTTTGCCGAATAGTCGTGAATCAAAGCAGCAGACTCTCTGGTGTCAACGTGGCTCGAATCGTATTCGCAGACTCTCTTGTCCTGACCGGGAACATCGCACTTCGCCGGAACATCGACAACCCATGAGCCGTACTTATGAGCGGTCGGATCAATCGGGAGGATTACGTCCTTTGTTGCCGCACAGCCGGAGCACTTGAAGGTTTCCGTACCGGTTGCCGAGCAGGTAGCCGCTACAACGTTAATCGACTTCCAGTCATGCGCCGTGTCGCCCGTTGAATAGCCGCAGGCGCAGAATTTTGCGTGATAATCTTCGTCTTTATAAGTATTGGAGCCGTAAGAGCAGGAGATATAGGCGTCCTCTGTCTTATTATAGCCGTAGGTACCGCAGCCGTTCTTACATGCCCAGTTATGCGTACCGTTATTCAGTGAATGAATGTCGCCGGTGTAATCGTGTCCCGTGGCGGCGATGGTCATCTTGTCAACCGTTGTGGCAGTTGTGGCGGTGGCGTCTTCAAATACCTTGCCGCAGCCGTCAACGGTACATACATAATATTCCTGATTACCGGTTGCCGTACAGGTCGGAGCAACAGCTTCAACCTTTTGGAGTGTATGTCCCTTTACAGGGATATCTTCGGTATAGGTTGCGCCGCAGACCGTACAGGTGTAGGTCTTGATGCCGAGAACGTCACA
>JBJFHV010000106.1:0-3222 GCA_051894015.1 Acutalibacteraceae bacterium
ATAGGTGTATCGGCCAAGCTCATTCTTGACGAATTGCTGATTGATCATCGGGTAGGCGCCGCGAATGTCCGGAAAAGCCTTTTCAAAATGGACGCAGAACATCACGTCCGAAAGCGGTTCTCCCATAGTGTAAGCCACAACCTCTGTGCCGATACGGATCAGTCCTCCGGTAAAGCCGAGCGCGTTGTAATTTTCAAAGACTCGTGTGATGATTTTCAGCTCATCTTCAAGATCGTCCTTGCTGTCACTTGTGCTTTCTTCAAGCCAACGTTTGCTCATTTCAAGACAGTCGGAAATATTATCTTCGGTGATCGTTTCATACGTCCAGTCGAAGGTTCGGTTAAAGTAGGAAATATGGTTCCTTTTGGGCTGATACTTTTTGCCGGTGAGAGAGCTTAAATCGGACGCAAGATAAACGTAGTCAAAAGAATCTCTGTCCGGCACGGCTTCATATCGGGCGGCATATTTTTTATTAAAGGCAATGGCGGTTTTTTCGTTCATGCCGAATATGTCGCATTTTGCGTTGCTGTTTTCCGCTTCTTCGATCACGGCGTCAAGTGCTTTTTCGACGTTTCCGTCCCCGACGGGACAACAGTAGGAGATAAAGTCATCGGAAAGCACGCATTTGGTGACAAGACAGCCCTCATATTCGGCAACGTATATTTTCATAATGGCATCATAGCCGAAAATACTTCCGAAGCAGTATTCACAGCTTTTGCTTTCGCTCTTTTTAATCTTATTCTCGATCCAATTCTTATCTTCGAGGGTTACACGATGAAAATCAATCATCAAAAAAGGACTTCCTTTCTAATACGGAGAAAATGTCGTCAGCAATCGCTTCGATCGCTCTCGGTTCACCGCCCCGACTGCACGCAATACGGTTCCAACCGAGCTTTTCACAGGCGTAGTCGGCGGCTTTGTGACAGCTTTTGAGATACGCCACGTCTTTTTCGTGAACGTCTTTTTTGCTTTCATCGTCATGATATCGCTTCAGAAGAAGCTTTTGCGAAATTTCGACCGGCATATCCAGATAAATTACACAGTCGGGTTTCGGAATTTCAAGCATTCTGTATTCAAAATCAAAAAGCCATGAAAGATAGGCGTCCCACTCGCTTTCGTCAAGCTTTGTCATCTGGTGGCAGGCATTCGAAGTAGTGTAGCGGTTGGCAACGATGATCTTTCCGCTGTCGTATTCCTTGCCCCAGCTTTTTTTAAAGCTTGCGTAGCGGTCAACGGCATAAAAGGTTGAAGCGGCGTAAGCATTGACATCCGACGGTTTGTTGCCGAGGTCGCCGCGCAGATACATTCTGACAAGGGCGCTCGATTCGTCGTCATAGTTCGGCAGACTGATCTCGAAAGCCTCTTTTCCGTTCTCCTGAAGTCTTTTTAAAAGGATTTCGGCCTGCGTTCCCTTTCCGCTTGCGTCAAGCCCCTCGATTACAATTAGTTTTCCCATAAAGCGCTTAAACCTTTCCGAAATCAGTATGTCAGAATCGCGGCGAAGAAAACAAGCGTTTTGTCGGTTCTGTTGGCGATCGAATGGGTCTGACCGCCGAGACAGACGCAGCTGTCGCCCTTGTAAAGCGTCTTTTCTTCTCCGTTGTCGTTGTAAACGGCTTCACCGTCGATGATATAAAAGACTTCTTCTTCGTTTTCGTGGATATGCGGACCGATTGAACAGCCGGGCTCAAGCGTGATGGTGCCCAAGAGTCTCGCATGACCGTTGTATTCATCTTTATTTAAAACATCGGTAATGACGGCTTGTCCGTCGCCGCCTCTCATGTTTTCTCTGACCGTGATTTTCATTTCTTCCTTGCGTTTTATCATAATTGACCTCCGAAAAAGCAAAATTACACATTTTAACTGATATATTATATCATAAAAAGCGAAATTATCAACTTAAATAACGAATTTGTAAGATTTTTTTATGGGCATTTCTGCTTTATATGATATCAAAGTCGAAATACGTATCGGGATACGGCTCGTCTTCGAGCGTGAAATGCCACCATTCTTCTTGAAGCGGCAAAAAGCCCGCTTCGGTCATCGCTTTTTGCAGGATTTGACGGTTATCAAATTGTTTATCTGTTATCAGGCCCCTGCAATCCGGATGGGAGATCTCTCCGAAAAAGTCAAAGCCCGAACCCATGTCAATGTCTTTTCCCGATTCAAGATCATAAAGGCTGAGGTCAACGGTGCTTCCCCGGTTGTGACTCGAGTGTGCACTGATGAAGCCGAGCGAAAACAGCTCTGACTTGTCAATATCGGGATAATACAGGCTCTTCATTTTGTCGTCGCTTTCGTCCTTTGCCCAGAGGACAAAACAGTCCACCGCTTTTTGCGGACGGTACGCGTCAAAAATTACAAGACCGAAGCCTTTCTCTTTCAGGCAATCCGCCGCTTTTTTCAAAGCTTCTGCGGCTTCTACGGTTAAAAGAGCCAAAGGGCAGCAGTAGCCGTCAATCCGTCTGCCGACAAAGTTGTTTTCGGAATAATAGCGGATATCGGTTCGGATATTGTCGGCAATACGGCTGATATCAACAAAATCCGGACGGTCAGAAGAGGTTTTCATTTTGCGGTCTCCTATTGTAAAGTTTTTTCGGCTATTTTATCACGAAGCCGAAGCTTTTTCAAGCAAAGGCCGGCAGACAAATATTTACCGACAGCGGATTATAAATAAAAAATTCTTGTATTCACCGACAAAATATGGTAAGGTATATAATAGTATGGTTGTAAATTGGGAGGATGAATATGACGAACGGAAAGATCAGAATTATCGGAATTACCGACTGCGGCGAAAGTGTTTGCGCCGCGGCGGGAAGAATATCGACTCAGTCAGGCACGGCGCTTGAAATTTTTGACCGCTCAAAGGACGCCGAAAAGAACGCAAGACTGATTGCAAAGGTCACGTCATCGGGACATACGTCAACGGTCGAGCATATTTTTTTCAATCTTGCTTTCGAAAACGTATCGGTCGTTGTCGAACAGTTTATGATTGAATTCCGGCTGGCGAGCTTTACCGTAAAAAGCCGCCGTTACGTTGATTTTTCCGACAGCGGATATTATGTTCCCGATTTTAAAGATAATAGCGATGAGGCCGAATATAAAGCACACATGGATTCGCTTTTTTCCCTTTATTCCGAGCTTTGCGAAAACGGGATTCCGAACGAAGACGCCCGTTTTGTTCTGCCCTACTGCTTTTACAGCAACTTCTACTGTTCGCTC
>JBJFHV010000107.1:0-3217 GCA_051894015.1 Acutalibacteraceae bacterium
TTCTTGTGCTGTTCGTTGTTGCCGGCGTGGTGCTCGGGGCGCTCGGTCTTTATGCGCCGGTCGTGCGGTTCGCAGGCAGCGGAGCAACGGTACCGCTTGTCGGTTTCGGCTATAATCTTGCCGCCGGGACGAAGCTTGCCGTCAGTCAGCAGGGACTGATGGGTGTGCTGACGGGACCGCTGTGTTCGGCTTCAGCGGGCATTATGGCGGCGATACTCGGCGGGCTGATTGTTGCGCTGTTTGCAAAGCCGAAGGAAAAATAGACTGATTGAAAACGACCGCTCAAGGTGTATTTCCCTGAGCGGTTGACTTTTTCAATTTTGGTATGTCCACGGCGTTGCCGTGCTTTCGTCAAATGTGAGCGGTGAGCTGTCGCCGTTTCTTACAAAATAAAAGGCATAGCCGTACTCGGGATTGACATCAAAACGGTTCAGCTCTTCTTCGGTAAACACGCCGACAACAATATCACGGTAAACCTTTTCGGCGTTTTCGCCCTGATATTCCCACGTTCTGCACCGATAAAGCCGATAGCCTTTTTCCGTCAGCCGCTGATACTCTTTTTCAAGCTCATCGGTTGTTATCTCGGATTTTTTCGAAAAGAGGTCAAACGCAAGCACATATTCCACGTCATCGCTGTGCTTGTAATAATCCATCGCCGCTCTCAACTCGAGAAAATATAAGCAGGTTCCCGGGGCAGGTGTTATATAACAAGACTGTGAGCTCGCAGGAAAGCTTAAAACAGGTTTCCTTTTCTTTTCTTCTCTTTTTACCGCCGTTTCGGTCTGCACGGTTGTTTCTGCTGTCGGCTTCACAGGCGGTTTTGTGTTACGGTTGAGTCCGATTGTTGCCGAAGCAATCAGCAGTACCGCCAGAACAGGCAACGCCGTACCCACAAGCTTTTTTTGTTTTCTTTTTCGTTCGGCAAAGTATCGGTCTCTGCGTGCAAACACATCGTTTGCCACTTCGTTATAAGTCTTCATCAGTAAAGCCCTCCTTCGTGAGCTCAGCCTTCAGCGATTGCTTTGCCCGGTAGATCAGATTTTCAATCTGTCGGCGGCTTTTTTTCATAACGGACGCCGCTTCGGTGTTGGAAAAATCTTCGAAATAAACGAGCCACAACACTTGACGGTATTCCGGATTCAGCCTTTTCAGTGCCTCGTGTAAAATCAGCTTGTTTTGTTCTTTTATGTAGGAACGCTCCAGGCTTTCCTGCTCGATCAGACTGTTTTCTGCGTTTTCAATCGGCGTGTGACGGTGCTTTTTACTGCGTCTTAAATAATCCTTTGCCTCGTTGGCGGCGATGGTATAAAGCCATGTCTTGAACGAGCTTTTGCCGGAGAATTTCGGCTTCTTTGTGACAAGCTTGAAGAAGGTATCCTCCATCAGTTCCTCGGCAAGAACAATGTTCTCTGTATAGCCGTTCAGATACAAAATCAGCCCGTCTTTGCAGTCGCGGATGATTTTGACCATGCCGTCATCGTCTCCGTCAAGAAATTTTTGATAGTTCTGACCGTTGTCCACCGTTTTCACTCCTTTTTGAAAGGCCTTTCACTTATTAGACGAATGAGAGAGAAAAAACTCTCACATAAATTTTTCGTGCCGGATAAAAACTTGCCTCTCCCGTTTTACGAGAGAGGCAAAGCTGTTTGCTTTTGTGTGTCAGCTGATTTCTTGGTTCAGCTCTTCAAACTGCTGCATCAGGAACGACGCGGTGTTTTTGCCGAGCGAAAGAGATTCCTGATAGTGGTCGAACAAAAGCCCCATCGCATAATCGTTGTCGGGCACGATATAGCCGACAGCGTCGTTGGCAAGACCGAAAACAAGCGCATCTTCTCCGAAGATTTCACTTAAGGTTCTTTCGGTGAAAGCCGTATGGCTGATCGAGCCCTCGGCGGTAAGAGAAGCGCCGCCCATGACAAGATCCTGGCTCAGCTCGCCCGGTACCATGGCAATTTTCTGATCTCCGATCTGTACAAAGCCGATTTCGGTCGAAACGTAATACTTGCCGGCCTTATCCTTAATCATGGTATGGTTGACAAGTCTTGTCTTTCCGGCAGAAATAATGACGTTGTTGGTGACGTTGACCCGTACGGATTTGACTCTTACGTTCAGAAGCGGCTTGACCGGTGTTTCCTCGACCGGCTCCCAGTTTTCGTACCACAAGGTGTAGTCTTCGCCTGCCATCTGCTCGGCGGTGTCGGTTGTATTCATCAGGAAAGGATCGCTTTCGATTTCATCAAGCGTCTTGGTCATGGCAAGAAGAATCTTGCCGATTTCACGTCCGTAACGCTGAGAAATTTCAACTCTCTTTTCGGTCTCAATGCCGTCAAGAGCCGGCTCTCTGCCGATGTAGATGCCGCAGATTGCGCCGTTAAAGAACATGAAGTTGTAACCGGCTTTGTTGAGGGTTTCGCCGATATAGTAAACATAATCGCCCGAAAGAGCGTGACCCTTTGCGCTGTCGTTTTCAACGGCAAGACCGACGATGTCGGGGTGAGCCGCCATGTTGGCGATAATCGTCGGGGCAACGGACTTGTTGTACGGATAGAATGTCAGTCTTGTCAGATTGGTCATCAAAGCGGTTGCGGTCGTACGGTTCTTGTTGTTGAAATATTCTTCGCCGAGATCCTTTTGTGCGAAGGTCATTTCGCCTTTTTCCATGGAACCGACTGCCGTTTCAATGCTCTTTTTCACTCTCCCGGCAAGAAACTCCATGTATTCCGGGTCCGTTCCTTGCATAAGATTCTTCGCACCGATCAGTGCACCCGTGATGTTCATCGGAAGTTTTAAAAGTGTTTTTGTCCAAAGACCCTGTGTGTCAATGCATGAGTGACAGTGGGTCGCAAAAATATTGATCGAGTTAATGTTGTTCTTCTTCGCAAAGTCCCTAAGAAGCGCGCGGATTTCTCTGATGTCGGTATTCGTCATGCCGATGCTGTCGATTGTCGCAAAGACGCTGATTCCTCTGCCCGAATTGTCGGAAAGGGCGATCGTGCGGACCTTCATGTCGTCGTAAATTTCACGGACATCGTTCGAGAAAAAGTTCAGCTCGTTCATGAAGCCGCCGAGATAAAGGTCATAGTCCTGCCAATTTTCGGGAACAAGGCTTTCGCTTGAATAGCCGAGCGACCAGCCCGCGCCGGCGGCAGGTTCAGAAAGAATTTCATCGTTGCCGGCGTAAAAATCGGTCAGCGTGAAGTTGCTTTCGCTTGTCACT
>JBJFHV010000108.1:0-3210 GCA_051894015.1 Acutalibacteraceae bacterium
TGTTGCCGTCTAACGGCCTGACCAAAGCGTCAGAAAGTATGCAAAGAACGCTTTTAGTACGCGTTTTCTCAGCCGAGTTTTTTCTCGCCTTGAGGGCGGAGAAAAAACTGCGGGTCGAAAATGCTATTGGTACTCTGTTCTATCGCCCCATATCCTTTGGAGTCAGGCACAGTGGGATTCAATTGAAAGGTACTAAGTTCTCTAACCGCTTTTTCTGTATCGGTCAGATAGTGCCCCTCAATGCCTGACGTGCTGTTGTTTTAGTTTTTCTCTTTTTATGACTCTGCTTTCAGTTAGAAGAAAACTTTAAATATACAGTAAAAAGGCAGGAGAGAACAGACTATCCTAAACATAATCACTGAGACCACACTTAGTGTTTTTCCTCTACGAAAAGCGTTCTTTGCTTACTTTCTGACGCGCCTGTCAGAAAGTAAGTGCCCGCGCGGCATTAGCGCAAAGGTAGAAGAATAGAAGAAGTGATAGCAAAGAAGAACAACCTGACCTTTACCTCTACAAACTCAAATTTACTACTCAACTTACAGCTCGGGCTGTCGGCTTTCAATCAAGCACTGTGCACCCCGGCATTGGAGTCGCCACGCGACCAAACTAAAATTTGTCACATAATCTTTACAGTTCAACAATATGAAACGCTGCCGCACGGACAAGCCGGTTAAAAACGGCAATCCCCATTCCGTCCAGAAGCGGATAGCGGGCATAAACGGTTTTGAAGCCCTTTTCGTCCGCTTCTCTTAAAGCGTCAAAAATGCGGCTCGCCTGCGAAAAAGAGTTATTTTCCTCTCCGTAGGTCAGGACATTGAGTCCGTCAAGCTTTTCGGCGTCCCCGTCAAAGCAAAGTGCGGCGGTGTTTGCGTCCGCTCTTTCTTCCACATAGCTTTTATATTTTTCAAAGTTTCCCTTTATTATTATTACCTCGGCAGTCGGGGAATAATGCTTGTATTTCATGCCCGGAGAAGCGGCAACGGTGCCCTCCTGAAGCTTGTCGAACACGGCAGGATCAATCTCAATTTCTCCGAGCACGCTTTCGAGCATATCGGGTGTGATTCCGCCCGGCCGCAGCAGTCTCGGCTTATCACCTGCAAGCGTGATGACCGTCGATTCAACGCCGACCTTGCATTCTCCGCCGTCAACGATATATTCGATTTTACCGTCAAGGTCGTGCAGAACGTGCGAAGCCGTGGTCGGGCTCGGTTTACCCGAGGTATTCGCCGACGGAGCGGCAAGAGGGACACCTGCCTTTTCGATGATCGCTCTTGCAATCGGGTGGCTCGGCATTCTTACGGCAACCGTATCAAGTCCGCCGCTGGTTTTCATCGGGACAAGATTTAACTTTGGCAAAATGATGGTAAGAGGACCCGGCCAATAGGCTTCCGCAAGCTTTTTTGCACTTTCGGGGATCTCTTTGACAAGCGGTTTCCATTCATCGAAATGTGCGATATGCACAATCAGCGGATTGTCGCTCGGCCGTCCTTTGGCTTCATATATTTTTTCGACCGCTTTTTCGTCAAGTGCATTTGCGGCAAGTCCGTACACGGTTTCCGTCGGAATCGCCGCAAGACCGCCGTTTCGGAGCGTCTCCCCTACTTTTACAAGACGGGAATCGGTTGGATCGTTTATTTTCAACAGTTCGGTTTTCATTATGATTCCTCTTTTTGCAGCTTTTTTGCGGTGTCGTAAGTGATGAGCGCATCAATAACCTCGTCCATGTCTCCGTTCAAAAACTGCTCAAGCTTATAGATGGTTAGCCCTATCCTGTGGTCGGAAACACGACCCTGCGGATAGTTGTAGGTCCGGATTCTTTCGCTTCTGTCGCCTGTTCCGACCTGTGACTTTCTTTCGTCGGCGATTGAGCTTGCCTGCTTTTGCCGCTCGGCTTCGAGGATTCTCGACTTGAGCACCCGCATCGCCTTATCACGGTTTTTATGCTGGCTTCTTTCGTCCTGACATTCAACGACCGTACCCGTCGGAATGTGCGTGATACGGATTGCCGATTCGGTTTTGTTGATATGCTGTCCGCCGGCACCGCTTGAACGGAAGGTATCGATCTGCAAGTCGGCCGGATTAATCTCAATGTCAACGTCCTCGGCTTCGGGAAGCACGGCGACCGTTGCGGTTGACGTGTGAATCCGACCCTGCGACTCGGTTTCGGGCACACGCTGAACACGGTGAACGCCGCTTTCGAACTTCAGGCGTGAATAGGCGCCCTCGCCGCTTATCATAAAGCTGATCTCCTTGAAGCCGCCGAGTTCGGTATCATTTGCATAGAGGACTTCGGTCTTAAAGCCCTTTTTCTCGGCGTACATCGAATACATCCGGAAAAGCACCGCCGCAAACAAAGCCGATTCCTCACCGCCGGCGCCGCCCCGGATTTCGACGATAACATTTTTGTCGTCGTTCGGATCCTTCGGCAAAAGTAAAATCTTCAGTTCCTCGGTAAGCGACTCGACTTTAGCTTTATTTTCTTCGATTTCGGAAAGCACCATTTCCCGCATTTCTTTATCGAGTCCGCCGTCTTCAAGCATTTGCTTTGCTTCTTCATAATCGCTTTCGGATTTTTTATACTCCCGATATTTTTCAACGATCGGCGAAAGATTCTTTTGCTCTTTCATCAGTGATTTATACTTTTCAATATCAGACACAATATTCGGGTCAAAAAGCTTTTCGCTGATTTCCTCGTAATGCTTTTCAACCTCACTCAGCTTTTCAAGCATTGCTCTCACCCTCTTTGCGGATTATTTTTTTGATGTTTTTTTCCGCCTTTCTTCTCGGCACCATCACTTCACGGTCGCACTTGCGGCAGCGGATCTTAAAATCCATACCGACTCGAAGCACATCAAAATCATGGCAGCCGCACGGATGGTTCTTTTTCATAACAAGTATATCTCCGACTCTTACGTCCATAAGTCCTCCGCTGTTAGAAATTAGATATTAGATTTCAGATGTTAGATATTATAGCAGATTTTGGGAAGAATATCAATGTACAATACGGATTTCGCTTACCGCAGAGCATCAATGCCGGGGTCGTGTGACGACGCCAATGCCGGGGTACACGGTGCTTAATTGAAAATTGACAGCCCGAGCCGTGAACTGAGCAGTAAATTTTAGTTTATCTCACTAATTGTTAGCTTGTACTTTTTGATTTAGCTTTTTCTATATCTTTACTTTTGCGCTAGTGCCGCGCGGGCACATACC
>JBJFHV010000109.1:0-3204 GCA_051894015.1 Acutalibacteraceae bacterium
ATTCAGCTCAATATAATAAATTCCGTCATCGCTATCGCTGCGGTAATAAGCGAGAACATCGTCAAAGTCCTCTTTCGCAAGCTTAAACGCGCCGTAAACCAACGCCGGATGTTCATGGCGAAGCTTCGTCATCTTGCGATAGAAATTGAGAACGGAATAACCGTCCTTATCTTCTTTTTCGGCGTTGATCTGTTTATAGTTGGCGTTGACTTCGATCCACGGCGTACCGGTCGTAAAACCGCCGTTTTCCTCCGAAGACCACTGCATCGGTGTTCTCGCGTGATCCCGGCTTCCGGCGAGAACCGTCTCATACGCTTCTTTCGGTCCTTTTCCTTTTTCCTGAAGCTCGTAGTAAAGATTCAGGCTTTCAACGTCTCTGAAGTCGTCAATCGACGCAAAATCATTATTCGTCATGCCAAGCTCCTGACCCTGATAAATAAACGGCGTTCCTTTAAAGGTCATCTGCATCATGGCAAGAAGCTTGCTCATTTCTTTGCGGTAAAAGCCTTCCGGGCATACCTTGGAAGTCATTCTCGGCCAGTCGTGGTTTTCGAAAAATACCGTCGGCCAGCAATGGTTGCCGTAGTGAAGCTGCCACTTGACAAGCTCTTTTGCCATCGGGCGTAAATCATACTTATAATTCTGGAATCGTTTTTTGCCCGGATTATCCATATGATCGAACGAGAAAACGACGTTCAGCTCCTTACGATAGTCACCCGTCATCAGCTTGCTCATTTCAATGCCCGTGCCCTGGCATTCACCGACAGTAAAAGCATCATACTTTGAGAACGTATTCTCGTTCATCTCACGGAGATATTCATGCAGTCTCGGTCCGTAGAAATAATGTTCACAGCCTTTGAACGCCATCAGAGAACCAATCAGATCGTTCCCGTCGGGAAGTCCCGGTGTTTTCGAAATGAAGCTGATTACGTCAAGGCGGAAGCCGTCCACGCCCTTATCAAGCCAGCGGTTAATCATGGCATAAAGATCTTTCCGCAAATTCTCGTTTTCCCAGTTGAAGTCCATTTGCTTGCTTGAGAAAAGATGCATCGCCCACTGCCCTCTTTCGGGGTAGTAGTTCCATGCACTGCCGCTGAAAATCGAATCCCAGTTATTCGGCGGCTGATTGTCCTTTCCGCCGTCACGCCAGATATAATAGTCACGATACGGCGACTCGGGATCATGAAGTGAGCTTTGGAACCATTTGTGCTCGTCGGAACTGTGATTGATAACAAGGTCCATAATGAGCTTCATATCGCGTTTATGTATTTCCGAAAGCAAGCGGTCAAAATCGTCCATCGTTCCGAATTCTTCCATAATCTTGTCATAGTCACGGATATCGTAGCCGTTGTCATCGTTCGGCGAATCGTAAATCGGACTGCACCAGATCGCATCGACCCCGAGTTCTTTCAGGTAGTCAAGCTTTTCGATAATACCGTTCAGATCGCCGATTCCGTCGCCGTTCGAATCGTTAAAGGAACGGGGATAAATCTGATAAAAGACAGCCTCTTTCCACCACTTTTTTTCAATTAGTGCATCGTCCTCAAGCGGGGCGTCCTTTTCACTGTTGAGAATACCCAGAAGAGAATCAATGATCTCATCGTCAATTTTACCCATGGACACCTTCTGAAGTTTGCCGAGCGTCAATGACCCCAAAGGTGTTTTTGTGATAACCGAGCTGTCAATACCCGCCGCATACAGCGCTTTATGGATAATATCATGGCCGGCGGGAGATTTCAGAATGTCTTTTAATTTTGTGTTCTTCGTTACAATTAAGCTCTCCATATTTTCCTCCTGAAAAAGTTTTGCTTGCCTTGTTATTTTATAACAAAACGCCGAATAATACAAGATGAAAAGTGAATTTGTTTGTATTGACTTTTAAGACGGCTGATTGTAGAATGTTCATATACAAAAAAAGGACGGTTTGAAATATGGAAAAAGAAAAAATCCTGTCGTTGGTTGATCACACATTATTAAGTCAAAGCGCAACGTGGAATGAGATCAAACAAATCTGCGATGATGCGATACAATACGGCTGCGCAAGTGTTTGCATACCGCCTTCATACGTTAAAAAGGCAAAAGAATATTGTAAGGACAAAATGAGAATCTGCACGGTTATCGGTTTTCCGAACGGGTACAATACGACCGCAGTCAAATGCTATGAAGCAGAGGACGCTGTAAAAAACGGAGCCGATGAAATTGATATGGTGATCAATATCGGATTGCTCAAGGACAAGAAATACGAAGAATTGCTCGGCGAGATCAAAGCCGTCCGGGCAAGCTGTAAAGGCAAAGTCTTGAAGGTGATTATCGAGACCTGCCTGTTGACCGAGGAAGAAAAAATCAAAATGTGCGAAATCGTAAGCAAATCCGGCGCTGATTTTATCAAAACCTCAACGGGCTTTTCAACAGGCGGAGCAACAAGGGAAGATATTGCGCTGTTCAAAAGTTACGTCAAAAACGGGCTGAAAATCAAAGCTGCCGGCGGAATTGCAAGTCTTGAAGATGCTAAGGATATGATTGCCTTGGGAGCCGAAAGACTCGGCACAAGCCGAATCGTAAAAATCATCAAAAATGAAGAGTCAGAGGGTTATTAAGGAGAAAACGCTATGGAAAACACACCGCACATCAATTTACTTGACGAAATCGGATTTGCCAGAACGGTGCTGATGCCGGGCGATCCGTTAAGAGCGAAAAAAATCGCCGAAGATTTTCTGGATGATGCTGTTCTTGTCAATAACATCAGAGGAATTCAGGGCTATACAGGCTATTATAAAGGACATAAAGTCTCGGTTATGGCGAGCGGTATGGGGATTCCGTCGATCGGGATATACTCATACGAGCTTTACACATTTTTCGGTGTCGAAAACATCATCCGGATCGGCTCGGCCGGCGGTCTGGCGCCCGAGATCAGGCTTCGCGATATTGTTGCCGGGATCGGAGCCAACACCAATTCAAATTTTGCAAAACAATTTGATGTAAACGGTACAATTGCGCCGACCTGTTCTTACGAACTGCTTTCGGTTGCCGTTGACTGTGCGAAAGATCTTGGCTTGGAGCTCAAGGTCGGTAATCTTTATTCCGCTGACACATTTTACGACGCTGATCCCGAAGCGAACAAGAAATGGGCAGATCTAGGCTCCCTCGCCGTTGAAATGGAGGCCGCCGGACTTTACCTCAATGCGATGAGAACAAAGAAAAGGG
>JBJFHV010000110.1:0-3195 GCA_051894015.1 Acutalibacteraceae bacterium
AGCCATACTGCGCTTCTTTGATAAGAGAGCTTTTGAATTCCTCAAGCCGGGATCCGACAACGTAGAATGTCGCTCTCGCATTGTTTTCTTTGAGCGTCTGAAGAATGGATTCGGTTACCGGAGCATACGGACCGTCATCGTAAGTCAAAGCGACCATTTTTCTGTTGGGATTTACCGCATAAAGAGAAGCGATGTTGCTGTTTTCGTCTTTCTGCCCCGAAGAGGTAATGGCTCTTATTACATAATAATTCTTTTTTCCGTAAACAGGACGTTTGTCAATATAAGACATTTCCGTTCCGCTTATTATTGCCACCTGTTTGCTCTCTTTTCCGACTTTTCTTATGATTTCTATTTTTTTGTCGGACGCAAACTTTTTCCAGCTTAAGACCACTCCGTAAGGAGAATTTCTGACGTTAAGCTGTCTTGCGGCTCCGGCGTTAAGGGACTTTGAATTTCCTAATGCACTTTCGCATTGTCCGTTCAGCTGCTTTAACGCATAAGAGGAGGTTTTATTTTCCGAAGAGCTGTCTGTATAGGAAAGCGCATCCGAGCCGACCGACGCAAGCTTTGTCCATTTTTTACTTTCGACGCTTTTTTTGTAGATGATGTAGCCTGTTGCGCCCGAAACGGAATTCCACTTAATGTTTACTGCGTTTCCTTTGAGGCTTACGCTCGTTACGGTCGGGGCGGCAAGTCTTTTATAGGAAACATAAACATAGGAGCTTTTGAATTTCCCGCTGACGGTTCTGATCTTATAGCGATAGCTGTTGTTGTACGATACAGACTTGTCCGTATAACTGCTTGCTTTAACGGTTGCAATCCGTTTTGTTGAATCCGAAGAGACTTTATAAATTTCATAGAAGTCTGCATTGGAAACGGGCGTCCATTTCAGCTGAAGACCGGATGAGGTGTTGCTGATTTTTACATTCTTAACAGCCGAAACCGCGCTTACGGCAAAAAAAGTTGCGCCTAAAAGAAGTATCACGCAAGCAGTTACCGTTAACACGATCCATACTTTTTTTCTTGGCTTTCGGGACATTTTTATTCTCCTTTGTTTTAATTACGAATTTTTTACAATACATTATAACAAATTTAAATACAAAGTATCAATATATTTTTAAAATTTTTTTCCAAATTCGGTTTACAAAAACCGATATGTGATATATAATGCATGTAATTAGTTAGCGAAGGCTTACTTTGCGTTTTGACATCTTTTAAAGAAAGGCCGGCTCAATCCGATTTTTTGAACCGAAGGGATACTATTATGCAGCTTTCTCAGGGCAAAACAGGAAAAACCTATCAGGTGATTCATGCTGACCTGCCCATACAGCTTGAAAAGCGAATGGAGGCGCTCGGTATGACCGCAGGAACCTGTATCAGCATACTTCATCTCAAGCGCGGCGGAACGATGGTGATCACGATAAGAGGAACACGTTTTGCCATAGGCAAGGGAATATCGCAGAACATTGAAGTTAAGGAGATGAGCGCCTGATGGGAAAAGAAGAAATGACCGTCGGATTTATCGGAAATCCGAACTGCGGAAAAACAACGCTGTTCAATGCGTTTACGGGCGCCAATCTTAAGGTTGCCAACTGGCCCGGCGTTACGGTCGAAAAGGTTGAGGGCGCCATGAAATACCATAATCACAATTTCAAGCTCGTCGATCTTCCCGGAACATACAGCCTGACTTCTTATACCATGGAAGAACAGGTTTCAAGAGAGTACATTCTGAGCGATGAGGTTGATGTGATCGTGGACGTTATTGATGCGTCCTCGCTCGAAAGAAATTTATATCTGACGTTGCAGCTTCTCGAACTCGGAAAGCCTGTTGTTGTCGCTTTGAATATGATGGACGTTGTTCAGAAAAGAGGAATGGAAATCGACCTGCACCGGCTTCCCGAAATGCTCGGAGTTCCCGTTATTCCCGTCTCCGGTCAGAAGCGCACGGGACTTGATATTCTTCTTCATACCATCGCACACCACGGCGATCAGAACGGAAGCGACCGCATGATTCACCATCATCACGATCCGGCCACCGAAGAAAAGCACGAGCGGTATGCGATGGTTTACAGCGATAAAATCGAAGAGAAAATCGACACTGTTTCGCGTCAGCTTCTTGAAAAATACCCCGATGTGAAAAACAGCCGCTGGCATGCGATCAAGCTTCTTGAACAGGATTCAAAAATTACAAAGGAATACCCGTTGAATCTTCCGAAAATTCTTGACCGCAGTTATGAAAGCGATATTATTAATGAAAAGTATTCGTTTATTGAGGAAATTATCGGCGAAGTTCTTGTCAACAAAGAAAAAAGAGCGGCATTTACCGATAAGATCGATTCGGTTCTCTTGAGCAACGTCCTCGGAATTCCGATGTTTCTTCTGATTATGGCGTTTATCTTTTTTTTGACGTTTACCGTCGGAGATTTTCTCAAAGGCTATCTTGAAATCGGAATCGGCTGGATTTCTTCTTCGGTTCTCAGTCTGATGCAGTCGCTTTCCGTCAGCGAAATGCTCTGTTCTCTTGTGGTGGACGGAATCATCGCAGGCGTCGGCGGAATCCTGTCGTTTCTTCCGAATATCTTTGTACTCTTCCTCGCGCTTGCTTTTCTTGAGGACAGCGGATATATGTCCCGCGTCGCTTATGTCATGAATAACATCATGGGAAAGCTCGGTCTTTCCGGACGTGCGTTTATTCCGATGATACTCGGCTTCGGCTGTACGGTTCCGGCGCTGATGGCGTCAAGAGTTCTTGAAGATCCGAAAGACAGAAGAAGGACTATGCTGATTACGCCGTTCATGTCGTGCAGTGCAAGACTTCCGATCTATATTTTGTTCTCTCAGCTTTTCTTCGCGAAAAACGCTATGCTCGTTGCGTATTCGATGTATCTGATCGGAATTGTTGTGGCAATCGCGGTGGCCTTTGTTCTTCATAAAATTGACAAAAAGAAAAACACGGATATGCTTTTGATTGAATTGCCCGAATATAAATTGCCGAGTGCAAGAACGGTAGCCATTTATGTCTGGGAAAAGGTCAAGGACTATCTGACAAAAGCGGGAACGACCATTTTTATCGCTTCGATCATTGTCTGGGTGATTCTCAATTTCGGTCCCGGCGGTTATACAACGGATATGGCGCAAAGCTTCGGTGCAAAGATCGGTACGATCCTGACACCGGTTCTGGCGCCGGTGGGCTTA
>JBJFHV010000111.1:0-3180 GCA_051894015.1 Acutalibacteraceae bacterium
GTCCGAACTGTGCAAAGAAAAGCTCGGCTGGTCAAAAACGACGACCTATACCGTCATCAAGCGGCTTTCCGACCGGGGCGTCGTCAAAAACGAAAACGCCGTTGTTACGTCTCTTGTTTCCAAGGACGAGGCGCAGAGGGCCGAAATCGACGAGCTTGTCGAAAAGAAGTTTGAGGGCTCGCTTCCGGCTTTCATCGCCGCCTTTGCAAAACGACAGAAGCTTTCCGACAAAGAAATTGAGGAGATTGAAAAAATCATTGAAAAGGGGGGTCAATAATGTCCGGCCTGTTTTTGAAAATTCTGAACCTCGGCATCACAGCAAGCTATGTAATCGCGGCGGTCATGCTTCTTCGGCTGATCTTCCGAAAGAAAGCGCCGAAAAAGCTGATTTGTGCTTTATGGATTCTTGTCGGCTTGCGGCTTGTGTGCCCGTTTTCGCTTGAAAGCGTGTTAAGCCTGATTCCGTCCGCCGAAACCGTACCGCCGGAGATTGTTTCTTCTCCGTCGCCGCAGATTACAAGCGGTTTTGCGGCTTTCAATTCCGTTGTCAACCCGGTTTTATCCGAATCCTTCGCCCCGACGCCCGAACAGAGTGTAAGCCCCATGCAGGTGCTGACCGAGGTCGGCGCATGGGTGTGGCTTGCCGGCATGATTGCCGTTTGCCTTTACGGCTTGATTTCCTATTTGAGACTGAAAAGAAAAATGGCGGACGCTGTTTTGCTGTCAGGGAACATCTTCCAAAGCGAAAAGGCGGAATCACCGTTTATACTCGGTTTTGTAAAACCGAAAATTTATCTTCCGTTTACTCTTTCCGATGCCGACCGTGAAAACGTCATTGCTCACGAGACGGCGCACATCAGACGGAAAGACCATATCATCAAGCCCTTTGCTTTTTTGCTTCTTACGGTGTATTGGTTCAACCCTCTTGTGTGGGTGTCGTATGTGCTTTTGTGCCGTGATATTGAGCTTGCGTGCGACGAAAAGGTGATTAAGGCTCTTTCCGAGGACAGCCGGAAGGAGTACGCAAAATCACTTCTTGACTGTGCCGTAAAAAGAAAGAGTATCGCCGCGTGTCCCTTGGCGTTCGGCGAGGTCGGCGTCAAAACGAGAATCAAGGGCGTGATGAATTACAAAAAGCCCGCGTTCTGGGTCATTCTCATCACGGTTGCGGCAATCATCGTCACTTCGGTCTGCTTCCTGACGAACCCGAAAAAGGACGGAGATAAGGTCGGCTCGTCTGATTTTGACAGCGTGACCGTTTATGAAAGCAAAACCGACTACGACGGGAAGGTAACCCTGACGCTCACGGAAGCGTCCGTCAGAACTCAATCTCCGTATTTTATTGTTAAGCTTCAAAACGGAACCGATAAAGATATATCCTACGGCGAGGAATTTGTGATTGTAAAGGACGATCCGTACAGAAGCGTTACATCTGATGTACTCGTTGATATGGTATATCATGCACTTGCATACACCGTCAAGCCCGGCGGGGAAAATTCGCTGACTTATTATCTTGACGGCTACGACCTGAGCGAAAAGGGAAATTATACCTTCTGTCTTCCGTTTACGGTGGACGGCGAAAAATACAAGGCTTCTTTCGGCTTCGGCTTTGACGACAATATGCAGGTGATTAACCTGACCGTCAGTGAATCTACCGTCGGCGACAAGAAAGAATCCATTCAATCCGCTTCGGCTCTTATCGCCCCAAACACGACAAACGAGCTTATCGGAACGGTTTTTGACATCACAAAGGTTGAGGGAGACACGGTGACCATAGTGCTCCGGGATTCGGACGGTAATGAGACCGGCGAATTTACGCTGAAAAAAGGCGGCGACAGCGTAACATTCAGCGACTCTGTCGGTTCCGGTGAAGCTACGACAAAAACCTACCGCTTTGTGATTACGGATATGCCGACCGAAGCACAGGGCACGGTCTATATCGCATCGGACGCAATATGGGAAAACGGCTATTTCTCCTCCCTTGCCCCGACGGGTATGCAGTATTGGATTACAGACGACGGAGAGCTTCTGACGAATGTTGACGAATCCATTGAACCGTATGAAAGCCGGTGGGCAACTTTAGGAACGCTTACGAAAAGTGATCTGACGCTTGAAAAGTTCAAGTCCTGTATTTCTTCGTGTGAGTGGAGTTACGCTGTTACGCCCGAACAGCTTTTTGAGGAAAACAAGGAAATTTTGCAGCGGAAGCTTGACGCAGTTTCCTATTGCGATATCTATATTTTTTTCCAAAAGAACGGCGACATCTTCCTTGTGGACGGATTTGACGACAAGTCTTTCCGCGCGGTTTATAAGCTGACGAATACAACGTCAGTTGCCGGCGGATATTACGGTGAGGTTACATGGACAAAGGGTGTTTATTCTTCCTTGGTTCCGGAGAATATCAAAGTTTTCCTGAAAAGCGACAGAGAGCTTCTGACGTATACCCAAGATTCGAACGCACAAGACGGCGGCCATTGGATTTCTCTCGGTACGCTGTCAAACAGCGCCGTTACGCAGGAGGAATTTCAAAATTACGTCAACGCTTCACAGTGGTGCGACTATATGACGGTCGGGGAGCTTTTTGAAAATAATCGGGAGATCTTGTATCTGAAAGCCGACACGGGCTTGTTTGAAAGCTATTATGTGTTTTTGCAAAATAACGGCGAACGATATCTTGCTCTCGGCTCCATCACCGATAAGGATATCCGGGGCGTTTATGAACTGGTTCTGCAAAACGCACCAACCGAAGCGCAAGTCTGGCAAGGCACCGAATACCGCATGACCGACGCCGGAAGCGGAAAAACCGTGCCCACGCTGACGCTGAACCGCAGTGACAACAGCTTTTCGTTCACCTTTGACCCGCTCAGCTCCTATTTAAGCTACGGCACATACGAGCAAGCCGACGGCAAAATCATCTGTAACGATGTGCACGGAACGGTCACTTTTCAGCAGGCGCTCAATCAATCGTGCAACGTCGCGTTTGCGCAGATTGCCGTGCAGCTCGGCGCGGACAACCTGAACAATGCTTTTCAGCAGGCGGGACTTGCGACGCCGCATAAGACGATTGACCGCATCACCTCCACAGCCGGCTCTTTCAGCACAAGCACGGAGAATTCCAAAAGCGAAATCGGCTGGGCCGGTATCGGTCAGTCGACAACGCTGGTCAACCCCTATTCATTC
>JBJFHV010000112.1:0-3165 GCA_051894015.1 Acutalibacteraceae bacterium
AAGATAGTAAACCTGGCCGCCGCGGCGGATCTCTCTTTCCATCGCCTGAGACAGCACCTGCATATCAAACGGCAGAACATAAGTCTGTACCGGGTGCCTGTCCTGCGGCGGAATTTCAAGCACCGACATATCCCGGATGCCCGTCATCGCCATGTTAAGCGTTCTCGGAATCGGCGTTGCCGAAAGCGTGAGTACGTCAACAAGCGGAAAACGCTCCTTGAGCTTTTCCTTTTGCGCCACACCGAACCGCTGTTCCTCGTCCACAATCAGAAGCCCGAGATCCTTGAACTCGACACTTGAAGCAATAATGCTGTGCGTGCCGACAACGATATCGATGCTGCCGCGTCTCAGTGCCTTTTTGATTTTATTTCGTTCGGTAACGGTGCGAAAACGCGACATCATTTCGATTTCAACCGGGAAGCCGTCAAACCGCTTTTTGATCGTCTGATAATGCTGAAAAGCCAGAATCGTCGTCGGAACAAGAATTGCACATTGTTTTCCGTCGGCGACGCACTTGAACGCCGCACGAAGCGCCACCTCGGTTTTGCCGAAGCCGACGTCTCCGCAAAGGAGTCTGTCCATCGGGCAGTTTCTTTCCATATCGCCCTTGATTTCGTTTACCGAAGCCAGCTGGTCGTCCGTCTCATCAAAGGTGAAGCGGCGTTCAAAATCGTTTTGCATATCCGTGTCGGGCGAAAACGCATAGCCGGGGGTGTTCAGGCGTTTTGCGTAAATTTCTGTCAGCTGCGCCGCCATATCGGCAACCGCCTTTTTGACCCGGGACTTGGTTTTCCGCCATTCGTCCGTCCCGAGCTTGTTGAGCTTCACGGGTTTATCGGTATCTCTCGGCGAGATGTATTTGGAAATCATGTCAAGCTGGGTAACAGGGATATACAGCACGTCCGTCCCCCGGAAATTGACCTTGATAAAATCCTTCACCTTGCCCTCGACGGTCATGGTTTTGATACCGTCAAAAATGCCGATGCCGTAAAGCGCATGAACCACATAATCACCACGGGAAAGCTCGTCAAGGCTTGCAACCGCCTTACCCTTTTTGAACTTCTTCTGCGCAGTCTTTCTGTTTTCGCCCGAAGACGCCTTCCGAAGGGAGATCAGCATAAACTTTACGGAGTTATATTCAATTCTTCCGCCAAGCGTACCCGAAAGCACGCTGACGGTGTTCTTCGGAAATTCCGCCGGGCAAACCGGAAAGTAATGCGCTTTGAAGTCCTCAGTCTCAAGGTCGTAGGCAAGCTCTTTTGCGTTTTTCTCCGTACCGGCCATCACAACGCAGGTGTAGCCGGACTTCATCGCCGTCCGAAGATCATCCGTCAGAAACGACAGCGTACCGTCCCAGCCGGAGCTTTGCTGTGCGTTGACCGTCACAAGCTCTTTTACGGGTACGTCAAAGCTTCCTCTTGCAAGATTGTCAATAAAAACGGCACCGAGCGTTTCATATTTCGAAAAGAATTCAGCTGAGGTAAGCGTGTAGCTGTCGAGGCCCTTTGTCAGCGTGCCCTCCTCGAACATCATTTTCATGTCCTCGTTCAAAAGCTTGAGGGAGGACGACAATTGCTGTTTCACGTCTGCGGTCTCTTCCACAAAAAGCAAATCAGCTTTCAGATAGTCGAAAAGGCTTGCTTTTTCTTCGTAGGCAAGGGGAAGATAGCGGTCAATACACGGAAGATGCACCTGCGCTTCCAGCTTTTCAATGTCGGCGTTGATACTTGCTTTCGCTTTGACGCTTCCCTTACCTTTGACCGTTTTGACGAAGTCCTTTAATACGCCGAGAAGCGCTTCATCGTTTTCGAAAAGCACTTCGGTTGCCGGCGTGATCTTGATTTCAGTAAGTCTGTCCGTTCTTCTTTGGCTTTCGATATCGAACGAGGTCAGCGAATCAATTTCATCGCCCCAGAATTCGGCACGCACGGGTTCAGAAAGGTGCGGCGAAAAGAAATCGACAATCCCGCCTCTTACGGAAAACTGCCCCTGACCCTCAACCTGTTCACAGCGGCTGTAACCGGCCAAAAGCAGTGCCGACACAACATCGTCTATTTTTACTTCGTCCCCTTCACGAAGCGTAAGCGAACACTTCCTGAGTTCCTCAGGCGGAATCGTCAGCTGACAGGCCGCAAGAGGACTGCAAAGAATATACTTGTAATTTCCGTCAAGAATTCTTCCGAGGATACCGATTCTCTGCTGTTCATATTCTCTTGAGCAGGCGTCGTCGGAACGGAAGTTAAAATCTCTTGCCGGATAAACGAGCGCGTCCGAAGAAAAAACATTCAAGTCTTCGCATAATTTGGTTGCGCTCGCTTCGTCGCGGCAGAGTATAAGTGCCTTTCGGTCGGCGTCCTGACAAAAGGAAGAAATAAAGTGCGCCTTATGAACGCTTGAAAGTCCGATAATGCCGAACGGAACACGGCCGTTTTTGATAAAACCGAGAGCGGCGTTATACTCGCTCATTCGGTTCAGTACATTCGAAAAGCCTGACACGGTTTCACCGCCTTTTTAGATAGATAAGATTTATATGCAACAAAAAATGACCCTGTGCCGTCAGCACAGGGCAGTTGAGATTAAAAACATCACTGAGCATTTGTTGTTTCGGAAGGAGTTTTGCCTTCCTCAACATCAACGCCGAAAAGAATGCAAACATGTTTAATGAACTGGAAGAAAGCAGTAGCAATACCTCTCCAAAGCTCATAAAACTTCATTGCAACATCAAAATCAGGTGAACCGTAAAGCATATTGAGTTTCTCCTTTCAAAACACTTATTTCTGAGGCTGACCAAAGACATCCTCCCAGAAGCCGTCATAGCTGTACGGATCTTCTGCGTTGCCGATTACGTAGTTGAGCCAGCCCATAACTCTGTCAAGGAAATGAAGCCATTCATACCAAAGTTCTTCGATAGTACCGAATTTCATCGTGTTAAACTCCTTTCGTAAAACTTAAAATGCAGCGTTTGAGAGTACTTCATACTCTAAGATGATATAAGTTTATCTCATTTGCTTCAAATTGTCAATCAAAAATTCAAAAAAAATTAATTTTTGTGAATAGTGTATATTTACAGGTGTCGCTGTTTGGACAATATTAACTTCAAATCAGCAAAAAGAACTAATTTCGACAAAAATTATTCTTGAAGAATCCTTTAAAATAAGACTACCG
>JBJFHV010000113.1:0-3159 GCA_051894015.1 Acutalibacteraceae bacterium
TTCGTCATAGCACACAACTAATGCCGTCTTTGTCGTTAAAAATCCTTGAAATACATCAAGTATTCCTGCGGATTTTTGCCTAAAATCCGACATCATTTGTGCACTATGCCAAACGCCTTGAGTTTTTAGAGTTTGCCAAAAATTTATCGGTTTTTCAGTATATCATGCTGTGTCAAAAGCTCTTTTTCCGTTACATAGCCGGTAAGACAGCCGACCTCGGTGACGCATTTTCCGCCCGTGATATTGCCGAATAGGATACAGTCGGAAAAGGGCTTATCATAAAACAGTCCGTAAAGAAAGCCGGAAAGAAACGCATCGCCCGCCCCTGTGGAATCCACACATTCAATGTCGGGCACAGGCGGAACAACAAATGTATTTCCGTTCTCCATACCGAGACAGCCGTCTTTGTCAAGCTTTACGACTACTTTTTCAAAATAACCGGCTAATACGTCTGCCGCTTTTTCGGGAGTATCGGTATCGGTTATTTTCATCGCTTCTTTTTGATTCGGTGTAAAATAATCGGCAAGAGTGAGATATTCCCGATAGCTTTCAAGGCTCATTTCGTCGTCCCAGCCGGAATCAAAAACCAATATCGTTCCTTCTTCTTTCAGCTTTTTGTACACCGGCAAAAAGCCGCCGGTCTGCATTAACACAATTTTTGCGCCGTGACACAGTTTATAAGCCTCTTTTAAAGCCTGATCGGTAGCCACAACATTTCCGTTCCCGTGGGAAACAAAGGTTCTGTCGTCCGGCGTGATCATGGCGATTGTGACATTGAGGGGGATTCCCTTGTCTTTATAAAGATTGATAGGTGAAACGCCGTACCGTTCAAACTGTCCGACGGCAAACGAGGAAAAAATATCATCGGAAAGCTCGGTTGCGATTCTTGCGGAAATCCCGAGTCTTGACAGATTGATCAAAGTTGCCGGGACACCGCCTCCGAGCGCAACGGAAAAATCCTTGCAGTATATTTCCTCGCCCTCATTCGGAAGCCTTTCGAGCCCGGAATAAAGTAAATCAATATTCGTACTGCCGATTCCGGCAACAAAATCCTTATGTCCACCCATCGCTGTACTCCTTGTTGTGCTCAATGTATTCGTCAACCAGCTCGCACGCAAGAGAATAGGAGTTGACAAGCGGATGAAGCGTCAGAGCCTGTATCGCCGAAGCCTTGTCCCTTTCCCGGATTGCCTTTGACGCAAGCCGTTCATAAATCTTGACACGGCGTATCAGCTCAAGATTTTGTTCATCGACCTTGCCGATTTTATGCGGTGTACAGCCGTTCGCTTCAACATCGCAGGTGATTTCCACTACATCGTCGTCCCGGAGTCCCTCAATCGAGCCCTCATTCGGTATGCACATAATCATCGTGCCTTTTTTACCGCTTTGCGCCGTTTCAATGAACTTCAGCGCAACCCCGGCATAACCGCCGTCGTCCTCTTCGAAAAGTTCAAAATGCCACGGCGTACTGCGCTTTTCGCCGGTTTCGCTTGCCATATAACTGCCCTCACGCAACCCGTACCATTTGTTGAACACCCGAAGACAGCCCTCAAAGTCATTTTCGATATCCATCTTCGACAGCTCGGCGGTCATGTTCTTGTTGATATCCCTTATCTGCTCGCCTCTTGTCTGTTCAGCTTTCAGGATATTTTCAACCGCCTTTTCACGGTAATAAAAATAATACAGATATTCGTTCAGTATGGCTTTTCTGTCCCGAAGAAGCTCTTTTGAAAAATAGCGCATATCGGTTTTCTTGTACGCTTCGTCATTTTCAATCAGTTCATTTGTGATTTCTTTTCCGTTCAGCGTAATGCTTTTGAAATAGGACAAATGATTCAGTCCGTAAACCTCACCGCTGATATTGTCGGGGCTTTCGTTATATAAAAGTGCAAAAGAGCGAAGCATGCCGGACGGCGCATCACAGATTCCGTATGTAAAATCATATCCCATATCGCGAAGCGTCTGGGAAACGACGCCGGCCGGGTTGGTAAAATTGAACACCTTGACGTTTTTCTTCGAATACTTTTTAATCAGCTCGCAATACTCCGCCAACGCCGGAACACTTCGCATCGCAAAAGAAAAGCCTGCCGCGCCGGTTGTTTCCTGGCCGAGTACGCCTTTGCCCAATGCAATCCGTTCATCCTTGGCGCGCATATCGTCTTCGCCGACACGGATTGTCGTAATCACATAATCAGCGTCTGTTACGGCCTCTACGGCGTCGGTTGTCATGGTAAAGGTAAGCTCGGGACAGATCTTTTTTGCGACCTGTGCCGCCATCGCCGCGTAAATATTCAGTTTTTTCTCGTTGTTGTCCATAAAGCAAAGCTCGTCAATGTGCAGCCGGCGTGCTTTCTGAGCAATGCTCTTTGCTAAAAACATGGAGCGGACGCCGCCACCGCCGATTACCGTAATTTTCACTTCGATAACTCCTTCTATCTTTTACTTTTTAATAATACAAAACTGCATCCGAATCCGGAAGCCCGTCATTGTGAACCAAAGGCAGGATAACGGAAGAAAAGCTTTCGATTCCGATTTCGCCGAGCTTTTTTGAAAACGGCTGTGACAGTTTATCAAGCTTTTCGAGAAGCGCCTTGGTAATTCTGTATTCAACAGAGGACTTTTCAATGTCTGCGTCGCCTTTATATAAGTTCGCCGCCACATCGATGATGAACGGCACCGCCTTTTTATGATAAACCATGTTGATTTGAGACGGAGATACACCGCTTGAAAAGCGGACAAGCTTCCACACCTTTCCGAAGGTCAGACGGTTTAAAAAGGTAGCAAGCATTTTAATCGGATATTGATATTTGTAGGACACTTCTTTCGAAATGCTCATACCGATCGCAAATTCGGCGAATTTTTCATAATCGTTGACGGCGTTTTCAATCGCGTCGGAAATGGAGCCGAGAAACAGCTTTTTGGTATAATCGGTCAGCGTAAGACCGTTTGTCGGGATGCCTTTTACCCGGTCGATAAAAACGGTTCTGATATCGAGTTTTTTCTCATCCGGCGAGATTTCAACCTTTCGGTAAACCGGAGGATAGCCTATCAGTGCGGCTGTTGAAATATCATAAAAGTTTTTTCCGCTTTTGGTTTTAACCGAAGAAATATTCTGCACATGGCTGTGGCCGGTAAAAACAAACGGGATTCCCCAATCGG
>JBJFHV010000114.1:0-3154 GCA_051894015.1 Acutalibacteraceae bacterium
AACCAAGGCAGCCTTTTGACCGCCTTGGTTTTTCATTTCTTCGGTTGGTTATCAGTTCAGCCAGGGGTCATCTCCATAAAACAAGGTTGCACTGACAACCGGTCTATCGTTAAAAACCCATCTTCCGTCGTTATAATACAACGTATAGATACTGGGACTCTCGGAATAACCATAAGCAGGAAAAATCGTTGTCACACTAAATATGCATTTCTTATTATAGCAACTGACACTGTCAAGTCTCAGATAATCCAAACTGCCAATATCATCTACCAATTCCAAATAATAAAGCTTGCCGTTTCTCTCAATATAACTCGGGCACTCACCACGCATTAAAGAATTGCAGAATGACTCGCTGAAGTACGGTCGAAGCTTCGCCTTAACATCTTTAATCGTTTTTATTGTCTTGGACTTGACGCGATAGTAATAAATATAATCTCCCTTGACAATGTAATCCGAATGATCCAGACAGTCTTTTACAGCTTCTCCCCAAACCCAATCAAAATAGCACTTATTGGCGCCCTTAATAATTCTTTTCAGTCCGCTTTCCGTCAGTCTTGTTGAAAGATCAATTTTCGAAAAGCTGCCGTAAACGTTGCCCTTTGATGTTGTTCTGAAGGCTCTTACCGCGTAATAATACGTCGTTGAACTTTTCAGCCCGGTGTCAGCATAACTGACCTGACCGTTACGGACCGAAGCAATCCTTGAATAGCTTCCGCTTTTTCCGGACGTGCTCCTGAAGATCTGAAAACCGGTAACGTTCTTTTGTGTATTCCAACTGAGTTTCAGATAGTTATTCTTACCGGAAGCCGAAATTTTCAGTCCGCTGACCTTTGCAACAGCCGAAGAGCTGCCCGTGCTCTTGGTCGTGACGGTCACATAAGCGGAAACCGTTCCGTAATAGGTTTTTCCGCTGACGACTCTTGCCGCCTGTACCGCGAAACGATAGGTCGTGTTCGCTTTCAGATTGCTGATTTTGTAAGTCAGATTTGTCGTGTTGCCAAGACAGGTGTATTTCTTCGTGCTTGCATTGTAGCTGAAGACATAATACTTCTGTGCGTTGGACGCTTTGCTCCATGTCAGCGTGACATAGTTCGTGCCGGCAGTCGCTTTGACGTTTTTTACCTGCGACGGCTTTGTAACCGCCTTTGTCAGGGTCGTTGTCGGCAGGGCAAAAACCGAAGTCTGAACAACAGCGAACATAGTGAACAGGCAAAGAAGCAGTGCGATTGTTCTTTTGAAATTTCTTTTCATTGTGTTTCCTCCCCGAATGTTAAACATTCTTTTTTCCAATCATACTCTATAAGAGTCGGATTGTCAATATCACAAATTCCATTTTGAAAACAACCAGGCATAAACAGAACCAAGGCAGCCTTTTGACCGCCTTGGTTTTTCATTTCCTCGGTTGGTTATCAGTTCAGCCAGGGGTTGTAACCATCGTAAAGACTTATACTTGTCAGCACATTATCACCGCTGTAAATCCATCTGCCATTGGTGTAAATAAGTGTATAGGTATCTGAATCCTCATAATATGCTTGTTCCGTGCAAAATGTTGTTACTTTAAACACGCATTTGGTGTCATAGAAATTGATACTATCAAAGCGAAGCTTTTCAGGCGGAAGTCCTTCCTCGTCCGAAGAAAGATAAAGCTTTCCATTTCTTTCTATATAACATGAGTAATCACTGTACAATACACTGTTACAATAAGACTCACTGAAATACGGAAGCATTTTCGCTTTTACATCCTTTTTCGATTTTATCGTACTGGAATTAACGCGATAAGCTGGTGATGAATAACCACTATCCGATTCAATATAATCCCAATGATCCAAACTATCATAAAGTGCGTAACCCATTGCCCAATCAAAATAACACTTATTCGCTTCCTTGATAATCTTCTTCAGTCCGTCGCGAGTCAGTCTTGTCGAAAGATTCACTTTCGCAAAGTCGCCGTACAGATTTCCGCTTGAAGTGCTCTTATAGGCTCTTACCGCGTAATAATACGGTGTTGAACTGCTCAGTCCCGTGTTGGCATAGCTTAACGTACTGCTTCCAACCGTTGTGATTCTTGTGTAGGAGCCGGTCTTGCCCGTCGTACTGCGGTAAATCTGATAGCCCGAAGCACCGCTGACGGCATTCCAGCTGATTTTCAGATAATTGCTCTTTCCGGAAGTCGTGATCTTCAGTCCGGTGACCTTGGCGGGTTTGGTTGCCGTGCTCTTGGTCGTAACCGTTACATAGTTTGATACCGTTCCGTAATAAGTCTTACCGTTGACGGTCTTTGCCGCCTGAACCGCAAAGTTATAGGTTGTGCCCGCTTTCAGACCGCTTGCCGTATAAGAGCAGGAGGTCGTGTTGCCGATACAGGTATATTTCTTTGTGCTTGTATTATAGGTGAAAACATAATACTTCTGTGCACCGGAGGCCGCACTCCATGTCAGGCTGACCGAAGTGGTGGAAGCGGTCGCCTTGACATTTGTGACCTTGGCAGGTTTCGTGACGGTCGAACTGCTCGTGCTCTTGGTTGTTACGGTTACATTGGAGGACATATCACCCCAATAAATCTGTTCATCTGTAATTCTTCTTCCGGCAACCGCAAAAACGTAGGTTGTACCCGGGTTAAGCGAATTTACTTTGCAGTATGTGGTATCCACGTACCCCAAATAGACGTACTTTTTTAACAGCGTGTCATATTGATATACGCAATAATCTTCAGCACCTTCTGCGGCATTCCATGACAAGGACACATAATCTGTTCCGATCGCTGTTACTTCCAGTCCGGTTACCCGGTCGATCTCATACTCGTCATATTCACTCTTTGTCGTTACGGAAACATAAGAAGAAAGCTTACCGTAATAGGTCTTACCGTTGACGGTTTTAGCCGCCTGTACCGCAAAGCGATAATTGGTGTACGGCTCAAGCTTGTTGATTTTACACGCAGTATCGGTGATACTTCCTAATGATACATATTTTCCGGTATTGAAATCATATTGAAAAACATAGTACTTCTGTGCGCCCGAAACAGCGTTCCATGACAGCGTGACATAGTCTGTACCGATGGAATTCACTTTCAGTCCGGTTACCTGTCCGAGCGACGTTGAACTGCCCGTGCTCTTGGTCGTGACGGTCACATAAGCGGAAACCGTTCCGTAATAGG
>JBJFHV010000115.1:0-3148 GCA_051894015.1 Acutalibacteraceae bacterium
ATAATCCCTCGGACAACATGAGACTTTCAAGAATCATCAATGTCCCGAAACGGGGCATCGGTAACACGACCGTCAATAAAGCGTTCGAAATCGCTTCGGGGCTCGGCGTGAGCGTGTTTGAGGTGATTTCTCATGCGGACGAATACGAAGCTCTCAGGCGTTCAAGCGGTAAGCTTCTTGAATTTGCCGAAATGATTAAAGAGCTCAACGCACTTGTGGACGAAATCACGATAGAGGAGCTGTTCAAACAGATTCTCGACAAAACCGATTATATTCAGTACTTGGAAGCGGACAAGGAAAAGGGCGGTGAGAGAATCGAAAACATCTCCGAGCTTGTCTCGAACCTGGTCACATATCAGACCGAAAACGAGGACGCAACTCTTTCGGGCTTTCTGGAAGAGGTTGCACTCATGACCGATATTGATAACTATAACGCGCAGGCGGACGCCGTTGTGCTCATGACGCTTCATTCGGCAAAGGGACTTGAATTTCCCGTTGTGTTCATTCCCGGCATGGAGGAGGGCATCTTCCCCGGTCAGCAGAGTATGTATATTCCCGAAGAGGTTGAGGAGGAACGGCGGCTTGCTTACGTCGGCATCACAAGAGCCAAACAGCGGCTTTATCTTTCCCATGCCAACACAAGAATGCTGTTCGGCATGACAAACCGCAATCAGGTTTCTCGCTTTGCCGTTGAGATTCCGCCCGAGCTGATTGAACGAAAAGGCGTCTTCGGAAGAAGCCGTGCGCAGGAGTTTTACCGGGAATCCGTCTTTACCGACCCGGGAAAGCACACTGTGCCGAGAGGCGGAGCACTTTCACGAGAAAAGGCAAGAGCGGCGGCTGCGTCCCCGAAGCCGCCGAGACCGTCCGGCATTTCCTATAAGGTCGGCGAAACCGTTGTCAGCAAGGCCTTCGGTAAGGGCGTTGTGATCTCGGTCAAGGCGATGGGCGGCGACAGTATGCTGGAAATCGCCTTCGAGAACCACGGAACCAAAAAGCTGATGGCAAACTATGCCAAGCTTGAAAAAGAATCATAAAGGAGAAAACGAAGAAAGGATCTGATACCTTATGAAAAACAAAATGCTGAAAAAGGCAATCAGTCTTGCGCTGTGCGTGCTGATGGCGCTGTCGCTTTGCTCGTCTGCCTTTGCGGTAGCTGAAAGCGTAACACCCGTAATTGTCGTCAGCGGAATGGGCTCGTTTCCGCTTTACTGCGATGAAAGCGGAGAAGAAGAGCAGGTCTTTCCGCCTTCGGCCGAGGGCATTGTCAGCGTTGTCGGGAAGTCGCTTCTGCCGCTTCTTGAGTCTTTCCTCAGGGGAGACCTGACAATTTTTGCCGACGGAAGCTTCGATACGATTTACGAGGATCTGTTCGAAATTATCTCGATGGACGAAAACGGAAAGTCGCTTCACAACGTTTATACCAGAACGTTCCCGGGCAATGTCGGAAATTATCCCGAAGACTTCAAAAACAGCGAGAAGAACGACGATGAGGTCGGCATGATTCAGGCGATCAGCGACAAAATCGGCGAGGAGAACACCTATTTCTTCAACTACGATTGGAGAATGAGTCCGCTTGACCATGTTGACGCACTGAACGCTTACATAGAGGACGTCAAAGCCGAACAGCACTGCGACAAGGTCATTCTTGTCCCGGCTTCGATGGGCGGAACGGTCGTCAATTCCTATCTCAATCAGTACGGCAGCGGCAGTGTGAAGAAAATTGTATACTGCATGGTTGCCTCAAAGGGTCTTAACCTTGTCGGTGAGCTGTTCGGAAAGAATATTAAAATTACTGCCGATATGCTCTTAGAAAGAATGTTCAATTTTGAAAAGGACAATGCGTTGGTACAGGCTTTGGTTTCGCTTCTTCATACGGGACTTGAGCTGACGCCGGGTGCAATGGACGGAATTGACGCTTTTGTTGAACTTTTCCTGGATAAGCTCAGCGACAGAGCCTATACCGATATTTTCCGCAAGTCCTTTGCAAGCATGCCCGGTATGTGGGCGTTTTGTCCGGACAGCTATTACGAAAACGACAAGGCAATGCTTTTCGGTGAAAACGCTTCGGGCGAACTGATTGACAAGCTTGATGAATATCATTATCAAGTTGAGAACAGAAGCGAGGAACTGATGAAAGCCGCCGAAGAAAACGGCTGTGATGTTTATATCATTTCCGCTTACGGCTTTGTCGGCTTTCCGGCTACCGATGCCGCCTGGCAGCAAAGCGACTGCCTGATTGAAACGGCCAATTCAAGCTTCGGCGCTGTCACCGCGCCTTACGGAAAGCCGTTCGGTTCGGATTATAAGGCAGTCGGAACGGTATGCGCCGATGAAAGCCACAACCACGTTTCAACCGATGGAATCATTGACGCCTCTGCCTGCGCTTTCCCGGAGCAGACATGGTTTATCAAGAATAACCGCCATGTGGGGCTGCCCTACGGCACGGGCGCGGCTGAGCTTTTGTGCTTCCTTGTTTTCGCGGAAGAAAAGGTGACCGTTCACTCAAACGAAAGCTATCCGCAGTTTGTCGAGCTGAATCTTGTTTCCGGAAAGCTTTCAAGCCTTACGGGGAATGAGATCAAGAACGACAAGCTTGATGAACATTCGAATATCTTTATAAGGATTTTAAGCCTTATTGAGTATATTATTTCGGCGATCAAAAATCTTTTTGCCGCCGCATAAAATGAGAAGGAGAATTTAAAAATGAAGAAAAATGTTTTCAAAAAAGCCCTGAGTCTCGTGCTGACTCTCTTAATGGTCCTTTCACTCTGCTCGGCCGCCTTTGCCGCCGAAGAAAAGCCGACCCCGGTTATCGTTGTCAGCGGTATGGGTTCGTTCCCCCTTGTTGACGCAGACAGCGGCGTCAGCGCTTTCCCGATTGCACAGGATACCATTGTCAAAAACGTACTCAAGCTTGTTCTTCCGCTCGGCGCTTCCGTCGGCATGAACGACTGGGAGATCATGGAAAAATACGGCCTGAAGCCGATTCATGATATGTTTGAGCTGATGCGCTGTGACGAAAACGGCAATTCGATTTATAATGTTCAGGCGACAACGTTCCCCGAAAGTGCAGGAAACTATAAGGACACGTTCATGAAGATGGGAAACGGAGAGTCAAAGATGGTCGTTTCCATTGCTGACAAAA
>JBJFHV010000116.1:0-3145 GCA_051894015.1 Acutalibacteraceae bacterium
ATTTTCTTGACCTCAATCATACATAAGGCACCTTTGCCGTTTCCGCCGTCGGCAGGCTTACAAGTGACATAGGCCTTACCCGTTCCGACTGCCTTGACTTTTCCGGTAGAGCTTACCGTAACGACTTTTGTGTCTGAAGAAGCCCATTTTACGCTCTTATTCGTTGCATTGGACGGAGAGATCGTCGCTTTCAAAGTGAAAGACTTTCCGTAATTGAGCGTCAGAGAGCTTCTGCTTAATGTTATCGAGGAAATCTTGATCGGTTTCACGGTTACCGCACAGGTTGCCTTTTTGTTGTTCGCCCTTGTGGTGCAGGTGATTGTAACCTTACCCGGTTTAACACCTTTGACAACACCGTTCGAGCTTACCGTTGCGATTGAAGTATCGCTTGACTTCCAGTAAACGGATTTTTCCGTTGCATTCGACGGAGAAATCGTCGCTTTAAGCGTATATGTCTTACCCGGATCAATGCTGACACTCGTAGCGTTCAGCTTGACCGACGTAGGATTAACCGCCTTGACTACAACCGTACAGGTATCCTTCTTTCCGGAATCAAGGAGCGTTACGGTAACCTTAGCGCTGCCCGGCTTTACACCGGTAATCAGTCCCTTGGAATCAACCTTTACAATCGATGTGTCGCTTGAGCTCCACTTACAATCCTTGAGCGTAGCATCGGACGGATAAATCTTCGGACCGAGCTGTAAGCTGTCTCCGCTCTTTATTGAATAAGAATCACTTCTGAACTCAATTTTGGTTGTCTCGACAATCTCCTTAACTAACACCTTGCATACTGCCGTATATCCGCCGTTGGAGGTTTTGCAGGTGATAACCGCATTACCGGCTTTCAAGGCTTTCACCACACCCGCACTGCTGACACTGGCAATTTTGGGATTTGACGAACTCCATGTTACATTTTTATTGGTTGCATCGCTCGGAAGAACGGTAGGCGTAAGCGTATAGCTCTTTGTCCGATAAAGCGCGATTGATGTACGGCTGAGTTTTACACCCGTTGTTTTAACTTTAATATTAAACAGGCAGCGTGCATAAACAGCTTTATTATCAGCCGAGCGGCAAACCACATAAGCGGTTCCCTTTCCGACGCCCTTAACCAGACCGTTCTTGTCAACGGTCAGAACCTTGGTATTGGTTGACGAATAGGTAACATCTTTGAACGTAGCATTCGTCGGATATACCTTGGCAGTGAGCTGACAGGTGCTGCCCTTATAAAGATTCTTTTCGCTTACGTTGAGTTTAATTGAAGTGACTTCTGTTTTCTTCAGAACGGTGATCTTATATTTTGCGGTATACCCGCCGTCAGCGGATTTGCAATAAATATAAGCCGTACCCGAACCCACACCGGTAACGACACCGGAAGACGACACCGTCGCGATCTTTTTATTGGACGACGACCATGTAACGGCTTTATTGGATGCCGTTGACGGAGAGACCTGCGCCGTAAGCTTGATGCTCTTGGTGTTATATACTTTATTGGTCGAAGATGTAATCTTAATTCCGCTTACGGGCGTGATAACCTTAACGTTACAATAAGCCTTGTATCCGCCGTCAACGGTTTTTGCACCGATTTTCGCCGTACCGTTACCGACAGCGGTAACCACACCGTTTTCATTGACTGTTGCAACCTTCGGATTGCTTGTATACCAGACAACGGACTTATTCTTTGCGTTCGTGGGCTTAATGTAAGCCTTGAGCTTTTGCGTTGTCTTAACATTAAGTGTTACCGAGTACGGACGAAGATAGATACTTCCGACTCTGTCGGTTGCACCGATAAGGCCGAGAGGGAAGGCTTCCGCCCAGATCTTTTGAAGAGTATCGGTCGGATGCGCGCCGTCGATTGTGTATTCAGGAAGGAAAGCGTCCGGATCAATGGGGTTTTCCGAAATTTTATTCAGATTGACAAAACCGTCGTGGCGGTCAGTTCTTGCAAGCCATGCGTTTACATCTTTAGCAATCTGCCAGTCGTGCTGGAATTCCTCTTCGGTACGGACATATTTGGCCTCGGTACCGAAATATGCGCGTGTGTTGCCTTTCCATTGGGTAATACTGCAAACAATAACTTTCTTGCCGGCGTCATGGCAGGCATCAATCACCTTGGCAAAGCCTTGAATCAGCTGTTTTGCCGTCGGCTGCTTCAAATTCGGGTATTGCTGCTGAATATCAGCACACACCGGGTGCATGATATCGTTGGCGCCGACTTTGAGAATAACATATTTGATACCGGACTGAGAAAGAACGTCTCGTGTCAGCCGGTCGATAAGCGACTCACCGAAAACAAGACCTATGTAGCCGAGACCTTCGTGCAAAAGCATATTGCCGATGATACCCTTACCCATCACGCCGATATCCTTTACGCCCAGATTATTGATCTGCTCGGCAAGATGAAGCGGAAATTCATTCGAAACGGTTGAATCGCCGATAACAGCAACGGAATATGCGGAACTGCTTTCGGAAAGCACGTCAACAGTTGCAAGGCAGGGAACAACTCTTACAAAGCTGTATTTCAAAGCGATATCCAGGTCAAATCCGATAAGCGAGCTGATAAGATTGGAGATATTCTGATCCAGTCCCTGTGTCATGTTGAAGGTCTTTTCTCTTGTCTGATCCTTTTCGCTCACGGAGAGAAAAGACGTACCGCCGGAAAGACCCATTGTACGAATTTCGCTGAAATCCTTGACATAAAAGCTGATCGCAATATTTTCAAGCGCGTCAACCTCAAAATTGATGGGATCGGAATACCATTCGGCACCCGCAGGAATCGTAACACTCGGGCTTCCGCCGTTAAAGGTAACGACCTTCATTGTATCCAGAAGGACATCCGATGTGGCATCGTCGGGAACGATAGATTCCGTCTTTGCCTTGGCAACCGTTGCGGAATTGATTGTAAGAGGAGCTTCTCCGTAATAGTTAGAAAACTTGATCCGGATTTTGCTTCCGCTTGCAGTCGGCGTAATAACCGTACGGCAGGTAATGCTTCCGACAACCGGTGCGATATTTTCATAGTTCGTGATGGAAATATCGGTCGGAGCCGTACCCCAGGCGGCAATCCAGTTTCCGGAATCAGATGCTGCTGACGCTCCGGTTACAGTGCCGATAATAACAAGTATAGAAAAAGCAAGTAATGTAAAAA
>JBJFHV010000117.1:0-3145 GCA_051894015.1 Acutalibacteraceae bacterium
CTTTGTTAAGTTTTTCATTCAAAGTGATTCCTTTTCTTTATATTCATTATCATATCACTTTTTTCAAGATTTAGCAACAATTTTCATGAAAATTCCATTGATTGTCAAAGCTTGCGATATATTGTATACACAATTGGTAGGTTTTGTCGCCGAACATCAAATTGAATAACAATGCATTCAAAAAACGACAGATCTTCATTGGCTTTGCTTCAAAATTTTTCGCTATGAACCAAACAGCAAACTTTTTCAAAAAGCTTATTGACTGTCTGAGGCAAATATGGTATATTAACAGTAATAAAAATGTTTTGATAGGAGGGTACACAAATGGAACATATCAAGACGCTTGAGACTCGCAATCTTTGCCAGAGCGCTAAGAACGGCGGATGCGGCGAATGTCAGACTTCCTGCCAGTCAGCTTGCAAGACAAGCTGCGGAATTGCTAATCAGCAGTGCGAAAACACAAACGAGAGCAAATAAGAATTCCACAATACGCGAAAGGGACTGTTTTCGGGCAGTCCCTTTCTTTAAGTAAGAGGTAAAAGTGAAAAGTGAATAAATGCGGTGAATTTGCCTGCGGAAAAATTCATTGTATTTATTTTATCATGCTTTTGTGCCTTTTAAACGGAGGTTAAAAATGATTCACCAATATAAGCTTTACGGGCTTAATGTTGTGCTCGATATATGCTCGGGTTCGGTTCACATTGTTGACGATGTGGCTTACGATATTATCGGACGGTTTGAAAGTGAGACGAAGGAACAGATCATTGCCGGGCTTCAAGATAAATATGCCGGAAACGCCGATATCACAGAGAGTGATATTGAAGAATGCTACGCCCAGGTTGAGTCGCTCAAAGACAGCGGAAAGCTGTTTTCCGAAGATACGTTTGAACCGATGGCGGGCAAGCTGAAAGAAAAAAGCGTAGGCGTCGTAAAGGCTTTGTGTCTGCACGTTGCCCACACCTGTAATCTCAATTGTTCCTACTGCTTCGCAAGCCAGGGAAAGTATCACGGCGAAAGAGCCGTCATGAGCCTTGAGACGGCGAAGCGTTCGCTCGATTTTCTGGTTGAGAATTCGGGAACAAGACGCAACCTTGAGGTTGACTTTTTCGGCGGAGAACCGCTGATGAATTTTGACGTTGTAAAAAAGACCGTCGAATACGCAAGACAGATTGAAAAAGAAAAGAATAAAAATTTCCGCTTTACGCTGACAACAAACGGGGTTCTGATTGATGACGATGTAATCGACTTTGCCAACCGTGAAATGAGCAATGTTGTCCTGAGTCTTGACGGACGAAAAGAGGTTCACGACCGTTTCCGGGTCGATTTTGCCGGAAACGGAAGCTGGGAAAAAATCGTGCCGAAGTTTCAGAAGCTTGTGAATGCCCGAAACGGTAAGAATTACTATATGCGCGGCACTTTCACGCATCACAATCCCGATTTTCTCAAGGATATCGAAACGATGCTCGACCTCGGCTTTGACGAGCTGAGTATGGAGCCTGTTGTCTGTGCAAAGGACGATCCGTCGGCACTGACCGAGGAAGATTTACCGATCGTTTTCGACCAATACGAAAAACTCGGGGAGCTGATGATCGAAAGAAGCCGTGAAGGACGCCCCTTTACGTTTTATCATTACATGATCGACCTGACGGGCGGTCCTTGTATCTATAAGCGGATTTCAGGCTGCGGTTCGGGAACGGAATATATGGCGGTCACTCCCTGGGGCGATCTGTATCCCTGCCATCAGTTTGTCGGCGAGGAAAAATTCAGACTCGGCGACATATGGAACGGCGTTGAAAATACCAAGATTCAAAACGAATTTGCCGCCTGCAATGTCTATACAAGACAAGAGTGCCGCGACTGCTGGGCAAGGCTTTACTGCTCGGGCGGCTGTGCGGCTAACGCTTATCATTCAACAGGCAGTGTCAACGGGATTTATGAATACGGCTGTAAGCTTTTCAAAAAGCGCATGGAATGTGCCATAGCCGTTGCGGCGACAAAAACGCTTGAGGGACTGAAATAATGAACACGCCGATTTGCGATTTTGTTGAACGCTATTGTAAACAAGACAGTTTGCGGCTTCATATGCCCGGTCACAAGGGGAAAAGCTTTTTGGGCTTCGAAAAGTACGATATCACCGAAATTGACGGCGCGGACAGTCTCTATCACGCAGACGGAATCATCAGAGAGAGCGAAAAAAATGCCGTTTCTCTTTTCGGAACAAAAGCGACTTTTTATTCCTGCGAAGGCTCATCGCTTTGTATACGCGCGATGGTGTATCTTGCCGTTCGCTTAGCAAAACAAAACGGAAAAGAGCCTCTGATTCTTGCCGGACGGAACGCACATAAAACTTTTCTTACCGCCGCCGCTTTGCTGAATGTAAAGGTTTACTGGCTTTATCCCCGGAAAAACGAAACCTATCTTTCCGGAAAAATTGAAAAAAGTACGGTCGAAGCCGCCGTCAAAAAGTATAAACCGACAGCCGTCTATCTTACAACGCCCGATTACCTCGGCGGACTGTGCGATGTGGCCGGGATTTCGCAAGTTTGCAAGAGCAACGATGTTACCCTGCTTGTTGACAATGCGCACGGCGCTTACCTGAAATTTCTCGAACGCTCTGTTCACCCGATTGATCTTGGGGCGGATATGTGCTGTGATTCGGCGCATAAAACGCTCCCGGTTCTGACAGGGGGAGCCTATCTTCACGTTTCACAATCGGCACCGAAGCTGTTTTCGGATGAAGCGAAAAATGCACTTGCTCTTTTCGGTTCAACAAGTCCGTCTTATCTGATTTTGCAGTCTCTTGACAAGGCGAATGGGTATCTTGCGGACGGTTACCGAAAACGGCTGAACGAATTGATAAAAGAAGCCGAATCCCTGAAAGCCGAACTTTCGAAAGACTTTGAATTTGTCGGCGACGAGCCGTTAAAAATCACCGTAAAGCCGAAACAGTACGGCTATACGGGCGAAGAATTTGCCAAGGAACTTTCCGCAAGAAACATTGTCTGCGAGTTTTACGACCCGGATTTTGCTGTGCTGATGCTGACGCCGGAAACGGGATCGGACGGACTGAAACGATTGAAAGAAGCGTTTTCGGATATTCCAAAGAAAGAGAGGATCGGTACCGAACCGCCGACGATAAAAAGGG
>JBJFHV010000118.1:0-3135 GCA_051894015.1 Acutalibacteraceae bacterium
CCTCGCTGAAAAGAGCCTTGATCAGGGGGAAGTAGTCGCACTGCATCTTCATGCTGCCCTCTATATCGCCGTCGAAGAACTTCTTGCACATAAGCGAAGTCTCCTTGGGCATAACGTTCGAAAGAACGGAGATAACACCCGAGCCGCCGCAGGCAAGAATCGGAACAATCTGGTCATCGTTACCGGAATAGATGTCAAGCTTATCTCCGCAAAGAGCCTTGGTTTCCACAATCTTGGCGATGTTGCCGTTCGCTTCCTTAATGCCCCAGATCATCGGGTGGTCGGCAAGAGCGGCATAGGTTTCGGGCTCAATGTTGACGCCGGTTCTTGACGGAACGTTGTAAAGAATACACGGCTTTGTGCTTGCATCAGCGATCGCGGTGAACATTTTGATAAGGCCTTTTTGGGTTGCCTTATTGTAATACGGTGTAACAAGAAGCATCGCGTCGCAGCCGACCTCACAAGCAAACTTTGTCAGGCTGATTGCATAATCGGTGTCGTTCGAGCCGGTGCCGGCAATGATGGGCACTCTGCCCTTTGCCACTTCAACAGAAAAGCGAAGGGCTTCTCTGTGCTCTTCGTCGGTAAGGGTCGAGCCTTCGCCCGAGGTGCCGCAGATAACAAGAGCGTCGATACCCTCTTCGATCTGCCATTCGATTGCTTTTCTGAAGTTTTCGTAATCAACTCCATTTTCGTTAAGCGGTGTGATAAGAGCGGTTGCCGCTCCCTTAAAGATGTGACCGTTTCTCATAGATAAAAACTCCTTATAAAATATTTCCAAATATTTCACAAAGCACAAAAAAATGACCGACATGCATCGGCCACTATAATTACACATCAAAACCACAGCAGACTATGCTGTGTATTCAACAATTATAATAGCACTCCGCAATAGCGACAGTTGCAAAGATGTTATTCCCTGCACCCAGAATGTCTTTCGCCTGACACCTTCGGCACCTCACCCTTTTGCGCGGAGCGGACGGTGCGAAGGTCCTTGTTTTCTCTCCGGCTACTGATGATACGGTGCGCCTCTATCATTAATTGAAATATTCGGTTTGATGTAGTGTAACACTATATGACAATCTTGTCAAGGGTTTTTGGAAAAGTTTTCAATTTGCTTTGTATTCCCGTATCACCTGCGCCGTTCTTTCGATATCGGCGTCCGTGTGCGTTGCCGAAACGAACATCGCTTCAAACTGGCTCGGTGCGACATAGATTCCGTTTTCAAGCATATACGAAAAGTAGCGTGCAAACGCTTCGGTGTCGCTCGTTTTCGCTGTCTCGTAGTCCGTCACGGGCACATCGGTGAAAAATGCACTCAGAAGCGAGCCGACGCGGTTGACCTGCAAGCCTTTTTCTTTGAACGCTTGTTCCAGTACGCTTGTCTTTCTGTCAAGTCTCGCATAAACTTCACTTTCGTTCGAAAGAATCTTCAGCGTCTCAATTCCGGCGGTGACGGCAACGGGATTTCCCGAAAGCGTGCCTGCCTGATAAACCGAGCCGACGGGTGCAACACACTGCATGATGTCTTTTCGTCCGCAGTAGGCGGCAAGCGGCATACCTCCGCCGACGATTTTGCCAAGGGTCACCATGTCGGGCTTTACGCCGTAATACTCCCCTGCACCGCCCAAAGCGAGACGAAAGCCGGTAATGACCTCATCAAAAATCAGCACCGTGCCGTGCTTTTCGGTAATCTCACGCAAAAATTCGAGAAAGCCTGCTTTCGGCGGTACAACGCCCATATTTGCCGCAACCGGCTCGACAATCACAGCGGCGATCGAATCGGGATAAAGGGAAAAAAGCTCTTTCACGCTTTCTTCGTCGTTGTATCCGGCAAGAAGCGTGCTTTTCGTGTAGCCCTCAGGCACCCCTGCGCCTGCCGGAGTGAGATCGGTCAGAAGTCCCGAGCCTGCCTTGACAAGAAGGCCGTCGCTGTGACCGTGATAATTGCCCTCAAATTTTATGATTTTATCCCTGCCCGTGTAACCTCTTGCAAGGCGGATGGCGCTCATGACCGCCTCCGTTCCGCTTGAAACAAGTCTCGCTTGCTCTGCCGCAGGAACAAATTCGGTAATCATTTTGGCAAGCTCGGTTTCCTTTTTTGTCGGTGCGCCGAAGGTCAGTCCGTCCTCACAGGCGTTTTTGACCGCCCGTATCACTCGCTCGCTTGCGTGACCGAGAATTCCCGGGCCCCACGAGCAGACATAGTCAAGGTATCGGTTGCCGTCCTCGTCAAAGAGATAAGCACCCTTTGCTTTTTTGATAAAAAGCGGTGAGCTACCGACACTCTTGAAGGCTCTTACGGGGCTGTTGACGCCGCCGGGGATGTATTGCTGCGCTTCACTGAAAAGGGAAGCTGATTTTTCCGTGTTCATATTGCGTCCTTCCTCGTTATCTGTCCGTTATCCTCAGTTCTTTTTTCAATGCCGTTTGCAAAACCTGTGAAAAATTGATATGCGCTTTTTCCGCTTCATAACAAAGCCAGCTCGGTATGGTGCAATTCTTTTTTATAGTTTTGACTTCGTTTTTTCTTCGATATTCAGCAAAATCAACATCTACATAGGACACAAAATCAGGAGATGAAACCTCCGTTTTTTCCGTATCGGGAAGTGGGATCACCTTTCCGTCATCTTCCATATCAATTCCCATTAAACCGATTGCATCCCTTGCCATTTCAATAGCCTGAGTTAAATCATCTCCCTGCGTATTGATTTCAAAATCAGGAATATAAACAGTAAAGCCCTTTTCTTCGGGCGTCAGAATAATCGGATACGAATTTTTCATACTATTATCCTCCTTGATACAACATAAATTCAAATTACTTGAGATTTCTTCTTTTCATGATTGCTTTCGCCAAATTCTCGTTTATCTCCCTGTGTCTTGGTATTGTTTCGACTTCACTTCCGTTCGTATATAGGTCGTGCGCGTTGCCGTTTCTTTTAAGGTACCAACCGTTTCGTTCAAGTATTTTTATCAAATCTGTCCGTTTCATTATCATTCTCTCCCGCTTTTATATTATACGCACAAAATGCGTATTTGTCAACGGTGCGCACAAAATCAGTTGTCTTTCAGCCATTTTGCTATATCCAACGCGTGATAGGTAATAATCCTGTCCGCTCCGGCTCTTTTCAGGCA
>JBJFHV010000119.1:0-3133 GCA_051894015.1 Acutalibacteraceae bacterium
CCTTTGATACGGCGGCGCTTACGGTGCTTGCTTTGAGTCTATATCCCGAAAACAAAGAGCAGTCTTTCGCAATGCTGGAAGCGCTAAGAGGTCCGAGACCGCTGAGCAACATGGATAAGCAGTTTATCGCCGACCGGTTCCGCGGCAAGGACTATGTGATGCGCTCTTACTTTGACGGCTCGTCGCCCGAAAACGACTACACGCCGTCTGAACCGTATACGGTCACGGTCAGCGAAAATCAGTATTCCTACGCCGAACCGAATTTTGCAAAGCTGTTTATTGCCTGCTCGGGGGCAGACAGCCCGAGACCGGTTCAGCTTCGAAAAGCCAAAGACGGAAAATGGGTTCTTTGGGAGCAGTTCCTGCTTACGGGAATCCGTCAGCCCGAAAGCTCGAACCCCTGGGCATAATACTTTGCGGCAGTCTCCGAAAAGGCTGCCGCTTTTTTATGCTGTGTATAAAAGCTTCACGGACCTGCCGACAAATGAGCAGGTCCGTGAAAAGAAGGGTGTGGGGATTATAAACAATTCGACAGCGGCGGAGTTGACCGAAATGATAAAGAGATAAGCAGTTTATTATGGGGTATGACGGACAAAACCGCCGCGCTTCGTTTTTCTGATTGTATTCCTGCCTAAATCCAAAAAAAATATTATTTTTTTAATTATTGTTTGAATATCGACAGACTTCAACTTGTTTTGCGATCGTGTTTATGGTAAAATCCGGTTGTAATGAAAAGCAAGGCTTTCAGTAACAAAAGAACTGCTTATACACTAGCACATTTTTCACAGAAATGGGGAACTTTTGTCTGAACGGTATGATTTTACTGTTCAAACGGTTACCTGTGTACCGCAAACCGTTTGATACAAATTTTTCTACCGTTTGATACAACAATCGACAAATTTTATCTGATTTGGACTATACTTAGTAAAATAAAGAAACTGTCTTTAAAAACAATTTGAACGCGGGGTCTTTGTATGAACGGTAAGCTGAATCTTGATGCACCCATAAAAAATATGATTGTCAGAATTCTTTCCGGAAATTGCCGCTCCGAGCACCGTTTCGGGCGGACCGAGGAACACGACACTTTCTTTTGTGATCTGATGTACATCGGCTGTGATTTTTATGACACGCTTGCGGTTTTTGCAAGTTGTGACGCGATAGACAAAGAAAGCTTTCAGTGTATTACAGAAAATATTCCGTCATTTTTATCTGTTGATGTTCATTCAGACAAAGACATTCGCAAAATGATCCCGCACTGGACGTCCTCACGCTATCGAACGGCTTCTGTTGAAGAGTTATGCTCGCAGCTGAAGCAGCACGTAACAAACCGGGACGACGGCGTTTTCATTTATAACAGCAATCTCAACACAAAGGACAAAAGAGCCTACAATGATATGTATATATTAATCAGCCGAAAAGACGAAAGCTTTTTCTTCGATATCAACAGAAAGAAATCGTTCAAGTTAACCGAAACCCGGGCTCTTAAAATTCAGGAGGATAACCAATGATCAGAATAACAGTCTGCGACGACAGCGAAAATGACATTCAGCTGATCAAAAATGAGCTTGAACGCTATTGCGCAAAAAAACATCTTCAATATTCACTCAGCTGCTTTTATAAGCCCGAGCTGCTGTTATATGAACTCAAAGACGGAAAGGCCTCCGAAATCTTCATTCTCGATGTCTCCATGCCGGGAATGAACGGATTTGAACTAGCCGACCAGATTCGTGAATGCTCAGCGACCTGCGCTATCATATTTCTGACGTCTCATGAAGAACAAGCCGCCGAAGGGTACCGATCCCGCGCACTGAGATTTGTCATCAAGCTGAATATGGAACGCGATTTGCCCGAAGCGCTTGACTGTGCGGTCAAAGAGATTTTTAAATCCGATACGGAGGTTCTTACGCTTCGCCGGTATAACGACTACTGGCGGATTCCTTACAGCGAAATCATCTGTGTAAACCGCGTCACAAGACAGCTGATCATTTCCACCGAAAGCTACGGGGACATCACCGACAGCCGCGGAATCAGGGAGTTTTTCAACGAACTGAATGACAGACGGTTCATCTTCATCGACCGAAGCTGTTTTGTCAATATTGATTATATTTCTCAGATAACAGGATACAGCCTGAAATTAAAAAACGGCGTTACGCTTCCGATCAGCCGACGCTCAATGCAGGAAGTCAAGCAAATTCTCTTGGAGCAATGGGGACTTTAAAAATATGAGTTTGTTTTATCAATTTATGGAATTATTTGCGACCTTTTCCGAGGGCATCATGGCATTGTCGGTGTCCATTAGAATGTCGGGCAAAAAGTTTGACAAACGGAAAAACATCGTTCTGATTCTTGCCTGTACGGTTTTTTATACCGTATTTGTCACGCTGATGAACAACGGGAAGGTCTTTTCCTTTATTACGATCCTGTGCTGTATTTTATATTCCTTTCTTATCACGGCAATTGCCTCGCGGGGATCACTGCTTCTGAAAGCCACCTCCACGATGATTGCGTGGTTTTCGCTCCATGCCATCGACTACCTCATATTTTACTGCTTTTTAATGATAGCGGGACATTCGCTCGATATTTCGAAATGCGTCGAAACGGTCATGTCCTCCGGAAATATGCGTGCGGCCTTTCTGGCGATCGACAAGCTGATTGAAATTGTCATTTTTATTCTTTTCCGAAAGATCTATGACAGGCTGCGCCTTTTAGACAGAAAATATCTCGGCGTGATTTTTGCCATCACGACCGGTTCTTATATCGTCATGTCCGTCATCACCGCTTTCATTATGTCAAGCACGCTGTGGATCATTCAGCTGACGGTGATTTTTGCCCTTGTATTTATCGTCCTGTCTTTCATTATGACCATTTTTGCGATTTCTGTCAGTTCAAAATATCAAACCGAAAAACGTGAAATCGAATTAATGTCACTGACGAACGAGATGATGAAAAAGAACTTTGAACAGACGCAGAACGCGCAGACCGCCGTCCGTCATCAGGTACACGACTTTAAAAACCATATGCGGACGCTCAACGGTATGCTTGAAAACGGCTCCCCCGCCAAAAAGTATGTGGAAGATCTTTTGTCCGTCTCTTACGAACAGGCAAAATTATGCCACTCAAACAACGACGTAAT
>JBJFHV010000120.1:0-3122 GCA_051894015.1 Acutalibacteraceae bacterium
CCCCCTTATTAGAGGAGATTATTTTAAGCCATTCGCTTTTGCTTGAAAGCTAAGCTTTCTGCTGTGCCGTGTCAGAAAAAAGCTCTGCCGTGAAAAATCACAGCAGAGCCCTTGTTTTTATACCACACAGTGGTCAACGTTGATATAAAAGTATGTCTGACCGAGTTCTTCGTAAAAATCAAAGGTGCCGACAAGCCCGATTGTGGTGTACTGCTCAATTTCTTCCGGCACGCAGTCACCCATAAATTCGATGCCCCATGCCGCACAGCACATGGTCTGGTCATAGCCGAGAACATAGTTATAATACTTGTTGGTCTGTTCATAATACGATTTGTTGTACGAACCGGTCACATGGACGGTTTTGCCCTTGTACTCGTTCGGATTTTCAAGGATTTCGTTCACTCTTGCCTGAAGCATTGTAGTGTTCAGCGTTGTCAGGTCGATATCAACATCGTATTGATCCAGATCATCGAGCTTCTTTTGCTTATCCTCATCTACGCTTGTGTCAATTGTTACTGCAAGTTGGGAAACGGTGGTGTTGTCGTCCTTCTGATCCGAAGAATCTGAGCTGTTCTGCTGCGAAGCAGAGGAGGTGTTCTGATTGTCGGTATTTTCTGAGCCTTTTGAACAGGCGGCAAAGGAAGCAAAAACAACCGAAAGAGTGAGTATCAGACAAATAACCTTTTTCATAATTTATTTTCCTTTCTTAATGAAACCGATGATATTACAGAGTATGAACACCGCAAGGTCTGCGGCAACGATGGTTGATCCGACCGGGGTGTCGGAGAAGATCGCAATAAAGATGCCCGTCAGCGCACAGACCACGGAAATTACCGCTGAACTGACAATAACGCCTTTGAAGCTTTTGAAAAGCCGCATGGACGAAAGGGCGGGGAAGATGATCAAAGCCGATATCAGCAGTGCGCCGACAAGATTCATCGCAAGCACAATCACAACGGCGGTAATGACGGCAAGAAGCATATTATATGCCGCAGTTTTCGTTCCCGTTGCGGTCGAAAAGCCTTCGTCAAACGTAACGGCAAAAATCCGGTTGTAAAAGAATATGAATATCAGAATGACGACAACCGCAAGAATCGTGCAAAGCCAAACATCGGTTTTCTTGAGCGTCAGAATCGACGTTGAACCGAAAAGAATACTGCAAACGTCTCCCGAAAGGTTCGACGATTTCGAAGCGAAGATGTTCAGTATCAGATAGCCGAGCGCAAGAGACGAAACCGAGATGAGAGCCACAGCACTGTCGCCGGCGATTTTTTTGCTGCCCGACCGAAGCAGAATGACGGCTACGATGACCGTAACGGGCAGGCTCAGATAAAGCGGAGCTACCGACAATACCATTGCCACGGTTGTGGCGGCAAATGCGACCCTTGACAGTCCGTCACCGATCATCGAATAGCGTTTCAGAACAAGACTGACGCCTAAAAGTGCCGAACAAAGAGCAATCAGCACACCGACGATGAGCGCGTATTTGACGAAATCATATCCGAGATACATCTGAAGCTTTTCAAGCATCGCTCTCACCCGCTTTCCCGATAAAACGACGTCCGACGTCGCTTTCTTTGTATTGTCCGACAGTACCGAAAAAGAGCATTTTGTCGCTGAGCTGAAGAATGTGCGAGGAATACCGCAGTGCCGCCGCAAGGTCATGAGACACCATGATGACCGTGATTTTGTCCTCCCGGTTGATCTGACGGATCAGTTCGTACATATTTTCCGTCACAACCGGGTCAAGTCCCGACACCGGCTCGTCTAATACAATAAGCTTTTTGGTGGCACATAAGGCACGGGCAAGAAGAACACGCTGCTGCTGACCGCCTGAAAGCTGTTTGTAGCTGCGTTTGGCGATGTTCGTAATTTCAAGCCGATCCATCCATTTTTTCGCCGTATGTTTTTGCTCCTTGGTATAAAACGGTTTGAATCCGAGCTGATTCAGACAGCCCGAAAGCACAACTTCCGAAACGGTGGCCGGAAAATCACGCTGAACCTGCGTCTGCTGGGGAAGATAGCCGATTTCGTTCGATTTAAGTCCGTCCCCGAACATGATTTTTCCGTCAATCGGCTTGATAAGACCCAAAAGCGTTTTCATCGTGGTGCTTTTACCGGCGCCGTTTTCGCCGACAATGGAAAGGTAAGCGCCGTCCGCAAGGGAAAAGCTGAGTCCTTCGGTAACGGCCTTTCCGTCATAGCCGACGCTGACATTCTGAAATTCAACGACAGCCATCAGCCAAGCACCTCCCTGAGAACCGCAAGGTTATCTTCCATGATCGAAAGGTAGCTGACGCCGTTTTCGATGTCCTCGGGCGGTACGCTTTGGCAGGAGTTGAGCGTTCTAATCTCTGCTCCGCTTTGTCTGCTGACTGATTCGGCAACGGAGCCGTCCGAGCCGTCAATCATCAAAATGTATTTGAGGTTTTCTTCTTTCACTTTGCCTACCAGAAACGCCATCGTTTCAAAGCTTGCCTCCGACTGCGCGGAACAGCCCGAAAAAGCCGCGTAGCAGTCAAGGTCGTAATCCTCGGCAAGATAGCGGAACGGGAAGCGGTCGGCGAAAAGAAGCGTTTTGGTTTTAGCGTTGCTGACTGTGTCGGCATACTGCTTTTCAAGAGCGGACAGCTTTTTTGTGTAGGCCGAGCAGTTCGCTTTATAGGTTTCGGCGTTATCCTGATCAAGCGCACAAAGCTTGTCGGAAATGGCGTTTGCCATTTTTTCTGCGTTTTTCAGCGATGTCCAGATGTGCTCGTCCTGTTCGTGTTCGTCCTCTTCTTCGCCCTCTTCTTCCTGCTGACCTTCAAGGGCCTCTTCCTCGTGTGTCTCGACCGTATCTATAAGGGAAAGTACGGTAAGAGAATCGTTCTGTGAGGACTTGATAACATCTTCTGCCCAGTCGTCGGACTCGCCGCCGATATTGATGAACAGATCGCAGTTTGAAATTTTCATGATATCTTCGCTTGTCGGCTCAAAGGAATGTAAATCTGTCTTGGAGTCAAGCAAAAGTATGAGGTCGATGTTGTCGCCGGCAATTTCGCGGCAGAAGTCATACTGCGGAAAAATCGTACAGACGACGTTCAGCTTTTCCTTGTCGGTTCCGGTCTGGGAAGTACCGG
>JBJFHV010000121.1:0-3096 GCA_051894015.1 Acutalibacteraceae bacterium
AAAAGCGCGCACAAGGCGGCAAGTAACGAAACCCGAAGAAAATTCGACGGCGTATATTCCGGATGACTCGTCAAAGCAAACCGAACAGGCTCCACCTTGCACCAAAGTGAGATCCAATAAGCAACAAGACCCGAAACAAGGCACGGAACAAGACCCGCATAATACACCACGCCGACGCTGATTACTTCAAGTGCAAACACGGCGGCGGTGATCGGTGTTCCGAACAAAGCGGAGAAAACCGAACTCATTCCGCAAAGTATCACAAGATGCATATCCTTTTCATCAAGCCGGAACAGCTTTCCGACCTGAGAGCCGATCGAACCGCCAAGCTGAAGTGCGGCTCCCTCACGTCCCGCCGAACCGCCGAGCAGATGCGTGATCACCGTGCTGACAAAAATCAACGGAGCCAGCATAAAAGGCACCCCTTTGTCGTCACGGATCGAGTCGATGACCCGGTCGGTTCCCTGTGACTCCAGCTTGCAAAGCTTATAAAGCCCGGCGATCACAATACCGCCGACGGGCAGAAGATACAATATCCACCCATGAGCCACGCGAAGCTCCGTCACCTTTTCAACGCTGATATGGAACGCAACGCCGACAAAACCGCCGATACCGCCTGTCACTGCCGCCAAAAACAGCCACTTGAAAAATGACAGCACATAAACCGCAAGCCGTTTTGAATCTTTTTTTAATTTCTTCAAGAACATTCGCCTTCCCGTACTTCAAAAATCCAAACAGTATGATTATACACACCGGCGCGGCTTTTTTCAATTCAATTTTACTTTTTCTTTGCTTTTTCTTTCATTTAAAATAACATGCCCTGTCTTGAACCGGACAGAGCATTTGCAAATATTCAATTCCATGTCACGCTGACTTTTTTGCCGTTCATTGCACAATCTGTAAGATAAAGGTTCATAAGCGTCTGATAAGGTATTCCCGAATCCTCCGACTGTTTTTTAAAATAATCAATGGTATCACAGTCAATATTAATTGTGATTTGCTTTTTTAATTTTTTGGCGTAAGGATTCTTCTTTGCGTTTGAAAAATCATATTCAGCTTTCATTTCAGTCACCCCATTCGTTATATTGCTTTGATTCTGATTTTGTTGCTTTCCTCGCCGAGATAATTCTGATAACCGTATCCGAAGCACGGTAACAATGACAAACGACGAGCAAATTTGCTTTTTGGCTAAGTCCTAAAATGATAAATCTTTCTTCCTCCTGTGAATGCTCGGGGTCAGTGATTACAAGTGCTTGCGAATCATAAAATACCGTCTTGGCTTCTTCAAACGAGATCTTATGCTTCTTCTTATTAATTTCGTTTTTGTTTTCATTCCATTCAAACTTTATTGTGTCCATAATTATATTATAATTATTTTGTAATTATTGTCAACTCCAACCCCCAAATTCAATTGTACTTTTTCTTTGCTTTTTCTTTCATCGGCGGCAATTTTATGTTATACTTATAATAACAACCATACAGGAAGTGAAAAAATGCATATACCGAAAACCGAAAGCCGGTTCGTTGAAATTGAGCCGTTCGAAAAAGCGCTCACCGAATCTCAGATTCAATCCCATATCGAATACGATGTACGTGACTGGCTGTATGTTCCGAATCATTACGGCGAATACCGTTATATCCTCGGCACCACGGGAAAAAATCCGCTGATCTGCATCGGAATCAATCCCTCGACCGCCGCACCGAACGATCTTGACAACACGCTCAAGTCCGTTGAACGAATCGCACTTTTTAACGGCTTTGACAGCTTTATCATGTTTAACGTGTACGCCCAACGGGCAACAAGACCCGATGACATGGACCGGGAAATGAACCCGGCACTTCACAACGAAAACATGAAGGCTTTCCGGTATATTCTTTCGCTTTATGAAAAAGAAAAACCATCTGTCTGGGCGGCATGGGGCAACATCATTGAGATGCGTCCGTATCTGAAAAACTGTTTAAAAGATATGATTGATATTTCGAACCGTTACGGTGCCAATTGGTATACTGCCGGCGCTATATCCAAAAAAGGACACCCCCACCACCCTCTTTATCTTCGCAAGGATACGGTAATCGACCCGTTCGATGCCGAAAAATATCTTCGCGAAGTTCTTCGGTTCGAACCTGCAATCCTGTAAGCATAACTGGCACACCCTATGCATATAGATTAACAAGTGACATCTGTATGGGGTGGTCGAATGAACGAATCCGTCGAAAAAAGAGCCATAATGCTTGCCGAATACATCATCAAAACCAAGTCAACCGTGAGAGCCGCCGCAAAGCGGTTTGATGTCAGCAAGTCAACCGTACATACCGACGTATCAAAGCGTCTTTTGCTGATCAATCCCGCTCTTGCAGGAAAAGTCCGGGTTGTTCTTGACGAAAACAAGGCTCAGCGGCATATACGAGGCGGCAAAGCAACGAAAGAAAAATACGCGCGCCTTTTGCATAAGCGGCCGCAAAGTGAAACGGATATGTTGACAAAATAAAAGACTGACAGTATAATATTCTTATATCATTTAATTAACAAAAAGGACGGTTAAAGCCCATGACGGAAAGAGCCAAAAGAGAAAAAAGCCTCAAGACAGCCAATTACAACATTCTGATTGTCGCCATCTGCTCGGCAGTCAATGTACTTCTTTATCTGATCAATTCGAACACCTCTTTTCTCTTTTCTGCCTTTGCACCCACGCTTGCGATGGACTTTGGCTACGTCTGGAGCGAAGAGTCGGGCAGCGGAAGCTATTATACTTTAAGTATTGTCGCCGCTGTGCTGATTGTGCTGTTTTATCTTGCTGTTTTTCTGATCGGAAGAAAAAAGCCCGGTGCGATTATCGCCGCCCTTGTTGCCTTTGCAGTTGATACGGTGATTCTCTTGTTTTGCGTCTTTGTACTGATTGAAAAAGAATATATCACCGATTATCTGTTTGATATTGCTTTTCATGCGTGGGTCATGTTCTACTGTATTTCGGGAACGGCGGCATACAGTAAGCTGCGAAAGCTTCCCGCCGACGCACAGGAAGAACCCGCTTATGGGGGAGAATTTCCTCTTCCGGCAGACATGACACCGCAAAGTGAAGCTTCCAAAGCCGAAGC
>JBJFHV010000122.1:0-15634 GCA_051894015.1 Acutalibacteraceae bacterium
TCGGAATCGGAAACTATATTACCCTGTTTACCGGCTCCGCGCTTTCTTCGCTGATCGGCGGAAGCGGGGAAGAAACCGCAGATGCAAACAGTACCGTGTCCTCGGCCATTTCGGCTTTCACTTCCTCGGGAGACATGAAGCTTGCCGATCTTGATACAGAACTTCTGGCTTCGTGCGGAACCGTGCAGAACGGCAAGGTCGTTGCGAACAAAGGCGAAGCGTTTGTTGTTCTTTTCTCGTGGCTTATTGAAACAGCCAAGCTGAACAAAGATCAGCTTTCCTCCGAACTCAGCGGAGAAGAGGCTGAACAGATAAAACCGGTCATCGACTCTCTTTTCAATAAAAGTACAGATGAGATTCTGGCGCTTCTGGTTGAACTTCTGACAAAGCAGGAGGGAGCAGACACCGAATATCAGTGGTCAGCCCCTCAGTTTTCGGCCGCAAGCGTAACATATACGCCGAATCTGACGAAAGAAAACTTCCAAAAAGTCGTTGACGGAATTGACAAAACCATGAGCGAATTCATTGCCGAAAGCGGAGAATACAAGAACATCTCTCAGGCTGTTCGGTCGGCAATTTTCTCGCCGGCAACCGTAACCTCAATTGTAAGTCAGCTTTACGGTCAGCTTTCGTCGGATGAAATGAAAGACGCCGCCAAGCTGCTTTCGCTTCCCTCAACGCCCGCTTCCTTTGCTTCTTCGCTCAGCTCGGAATATTATCAGGCGAAAGCCGGAATTTCAAAATACAGTTCATGGGAAAAGCTCGCAAAAGCCGACATCAACTGGGGCTTTCAGACCGGCGACAGCAAAGGCTTCCAAAAAGCACTGACAGCGGCTTTCAGTCCGCTTGAGCCGATGCTCAATATGCTTTTGCGGGGCGGAAAAATCGAGCTTCTGGGAGCGATCAGCTTTTGCGGAACAAGCGGTTATAACACTGCCGTAATCCCGATGCTCGAGGCGTTCGGCTGTCCGTCCGAATCCATCAAAACCTATGCCGAATTCAAGGCCGACAAAAGTGAAAACGCCTGCGTCAAAAACATCGTCGCTCCGATCGTTGCTTTGCTCGATAAAATCGCCGAAAAACCGATTTATACCCTTACGGAAATCCTTCCGAATATGGTTTTCTTCCTTGAAAGCGGCGCCCTTACGCAGTGTATCGATAATCTCCTGGTTCCCGTGACCGAGCTTCTCGGCAAGCTTTCAATCAGCACGGAACAGCTCGGACTTGACAAAATCAAAAATCTAGACATTCTTTCCGAAATTTCTTCCATGATTCCGGAAATGATGAAAGACAGCATGATTCTTCCGGAGCCTGATCTCAGTAAACTCGGAAACTTAGGTCAGCTTGAAACCGTTTCAAGCAAACGTACCTATCAGGGGAATGCCGCCGCGGCATATTATGTCAAAGCCGATCAGCCGGCAGTCATGGTGACACTGCTTCGCTATTTTGTTTCGGGCATGAAGGACCCGAAGAACGCGGATTTTCTGACCGGTATGATGGCGGGCAATTCGTCTGAAGGCGAAAACAATATGTTTGACACCTATTCGTCAAATATCGGCTCTGAGATGGAAAAGATGACGGTTGACGAAACGATCGAATGGCTATACAAGCTGTTCTTCAGGGACAGAGCGGTTTCCAAAACGGCCGGAGGGCAGGATTATACGCCGACAATCATTTATGTTGAATCCAAAAAGAGCGTCGTCGGAAAAGTGATTTTCAGTATTCTGTTTCTACTGCTTCTGGCAGCTGCCGTAGTCTGCATAATCAAAAGAGAAGTCATTTTTGACCGTCTTGAAGAAAGACGCCAAAAGAAACTGAAAAAGAAGCATGAGGCTGAAATTGAGCAGTACAGGCTTGAAATCAGAAGACGTTATCTTGAAGAGCAGGAAAAGCTGAAGGCTCAGCAGACCGCAGGACAAAATCCAAATCCTGATGCCGCTTTGGGTGACGGACGTATGTTCTCACCGCAGGAAAATACAGCCGCTGAAAGCACTGCCGTACAAGACAGCCTGCAAACCAACGACAAGCCACAGACAAACGAGGAGGTGCAGTAAATGCTGGTATTAAAAAACATCATCAAAGACTACGTTACGGGCGATACAACCGTCCGTGCCATGAAAAGCGTCAGCGTGAATTTCAGAGAAAACGAGTTCGTTGCCATTCTCGGTCCGTCGGGCTGCGGAAAAACAACCATGCTCAACATCATCGGCGGACTTGACCGTTACACAAGCGGCGACCTTATCATCAACGGTAAATCCACCAAGACCTTCACCGACAACGATTGGGATACATACCGCAACCATTCCATCGGTTTTGTTTTCCAAAGCTATAACCTGATCCCGCATCAGACGGTGCTCGCGAACGTCGAGCTTGCTCTCACCCTTTCCGGCGTTTCAAAAAAGGAAAGACGGGAAAGAGCTATCGAGGCGCTCAAAAAGGTCGGATTGGAAGATCATATCAACAAAAGACCGAGCCAGATGTCCGGCGGACAGATGCAGCGTGTCTCGATCGCCCGTGCCCTGATCAACAACCCCGATATTATTCTTGCCGACGAGCCGACGGGCGCTCTTGACAGCGAAACAAGCGTTCAGATCATGGAGCTTTTGAAAGAGATTGCCAAGGATAAGCTGATTATCATGGTAACGCACAACCCGGATCTTGCTTACAAATATGCAAACCGTATCATCAAATGCTTCGACGGTAAGATCATTGACGACTCGAATCCGTTCACGCCTCAGAAAGAGGATTACGAAAACGAGAAGAAAAAGGCCGAGGAAGAAAAAGCCAAAGGCAAAAAGCCCTCCATGTCCATGAGAACGGCGTTCTCATTAAGTCTTCGCAATCTTATCACCAAACGGGGACGAACCTTACTTACCGCCTTTGCCGGTTCCATCGGCATCATCGGTATCGCACTGGTTCTCGCCTTACAGACCGGTATCAACCGATATATAGCAAAAGTGGAAAGCGACGCGCTGCTACTTTATCCGATGTCAGTCGAAAAAGAAGCCATGGACACCGACAGCCTCATGAACACCGCTCTGGGATTAAGCCCCCTCAACGGCGTCGATCACGACCTCGACCAGATTTATGTCAACAAATCCTTTGACACGATGATCAATGCATTTGTTGCGCAGTCGTCGGCCAACAACCTCAAAAGCTTCAAAAAATACATTGACGACAACAAACAGAAATTCGACTCCCTGTGCAACGATGTTCAGATCAATTATTCCACCCCGCTGAACATTTACAAAGAGGACACCTCGCAAGGCGTTGTTCAGGTCAATCCCAGCACGCTGATGGACACCTTTGCCTCTTCGGGCGGCGGAGCGAGCATGGATATGATGAGCGGATTTGTCGATCTTGACAGCTACACCAATCTCTGGAAACAGCTTGTCGGTGACAACAAAAGCATCAGTGAGCATTATGACATTGTTTACGGAAAGCTTCCCTCTGCTTATAACGAAGTCGTGCTTGTTGTTGACGGCAACAACGAAATCAACGAACTTGTTGCCTATGCGCTCGGCTTAAAGGATCAGAAGCAGTTCACATCAAACCTTGTCAGTGCGCTTACAAAAGGCGAACAGCTTGACGAATCCGAGGCAGAAAAATACACCTACGACGACATTCTCAACATGAAGTTCAAGCTTGTCCTCAGCTCTGACTACATGGTCAAGGACGAAGAAACCGGTCTTTGGAAAGACATGAGAAACAACGACATTTACGTCAAGGATCTTGTTTCAAAAGGACTTGAAATTAAAATCGTCGGCATTATCCGTCCGTCAAAAGACAATGTTCTTTCCCTTGCCGCCGGCAGTATCGGATACACTCCCGAGCTGATGGAATACGTCATGGGAAAAACCAAGGAATCAGCAGTCGTCAAAGAGCAGTTAGACAACCCCACAAAGGACGTTATTACGGGCAAGGAATTTTTTGACAAGACCGTAAACGACTTTGATCTTGTTGATATTGACCTCAACGACATCAACATGGATTATCTTGATGTTTCCCCGTTCATGAGTATGGCGGAAAACATCGACCTTTCTCAGGTCGATATCATGGATATGTCCTCGCTGTTCAATTTCGGCGATATGTCCGACCTTCAAAAGAAGCTGATGGAAGGCTATCTTTCCGATGAACAGGTGCTCGCACTCAAACAGGCTTACATCGACACAATAAACTCCGAATGTTCGCTTGAAAAAACTTACGAAACAATAGGCTACTGCGATGAGGACAGTCCGACTTCGATTTCGCTTTATCCGAAAGATTTTGAAACCAAAGCCGAACTCAACGAAATGATTGACTACTACAACAACAAGGTGACCGAGGACGGACATTCCGAATACACCATCCGTCCGACCGATTATATCGGTATTGCCATGGATCTTGCCACCCAGGCAATCAATATCGTTACCTACACACTGATCATCTTCGTTGCCATTTCGCTTGTTGTTTCTTCGATCATGATCGGAATTATCACCTACGTTTCGGTTATTGAAAGAACAAAGGAAATCGGTATCTTAAGAAGTATCGGCGCATCAAAGATGGATGTTTCAAACGTATTCAACGCCGAAACCGTTATCATCGGCTTCAGCGCAGGCTTGGTCGGTATACTAATGACGCTGCTATTGGAAATTCCGATAAACCTGATACTGAATCATTTGACAGGTACAACCGTCGGCGCTATTCTGCCGTTTACCGACGGTGTAATCCTGGTTGCCATCAGCGTATTCCTGACGTTTATTGCGGGACTTGTTCCGGCAATGATGGCGGCAAAGAAAGACCCGGTCGAAGCGCTCCGAACCGAGTAAAAAATCAAACCTTAATAATCATCACAGCCCGAGGTGCTTTCCTGCGGGCTGTGAATTTTCATAAATGGCGGGCTGCAATACTGTCGGTCGGTTTGTTCTCTCCTGTTTCTGACGTGAAAATTTAGTTTGGTCGCGTAAAACCCCTCTGTCACGTTCGTGACATCTCCCCTTTCAGGGGAGAATCCTTATATATCAAGCTCTCTAAAATATTTTTCTCCCCTGAAAGGGGAGATGTCAGCTCTGCTGACAGAGAGGTTTTATGCCGTCAATTTATCGTTTGCTTGCCAAGATATACCAATCTCAAGGCGGTTTCGGTAGGGGCAGCCCCGTATGGCTGCCCAAAACAAGGCGTCCTTTCATTTTACCAAAAAAAATAGGCGGACGATCTTGGGCGACCACGGGGGGTCGCCTCTACGGAATTGCTTACATCAATAAATACCCCGACAAGCTAAAATTTACCACTCAGCTCACTGCTCGGGCACTCAGCTTTCAATGAAGTACTAACTACCCCGGCGTTGATGTCGCCATGCGACCAAACTAAAATTTTTTAGCAATGAAAAAAACTTATCGTTTCATTTGTTTTATAAGTGAAAGGAGGTTTAAAACGTGAATTCATTTGGTACCGATGAATACATAGAAGAAACTGTAAAAAAATATTCTCCGTCCATGCTCAGAACCGCCTTTTCGGTTGTGCGCAATACGCATGACGCCGAGGACGCCGTTCAGGAAACTTTTCTGAAGCTTGTCAGACTCAAGCCGTCCTTTCACGATGAGACACATGAAAAAGCGTGGCTTTTGAGGGTGACGATCAATAACGCCAAAAACATCAGGCGGTCATACGGCCGGGAAGGCACTTCACTTGACGAAAATCAGCCGTTTGTATATACCGAAAGCACCGATGTACTCAACGAGGTGCTTTCTCTGCCCGAAAAATACCGTGTGGTCATTCATCTTTATTACTATGAGGGCTACTCCATAAAGGAAATAGCCGAAATACTTAATAAGCCTGCCGCAACAGTGGGAACGCTGTTGTCACGGGGCAGAAAAATGCTCAAGACATTTTTGAAAGGGTGAAATTGATGACTTTTGAAGAAAAATACAAGACTCAGGCAGATCAAGTTGAATTCAGCGAAAGCTTTTATGACGTCACCTGCGAAAAAATGAGGCAGGCCGTGACACAAAAGGAGGAACATTCCGTGAAAAAAAGTAAACCGATCAAAATAATCGTAATTGCCGCCCTGATTGCCGCTCTGGCGCTGACGGCCGGCGCAGTTGCCAGATTTGTCATACCCAATCAGCTGGTCGAAGATATGAATCTCGAACTCGACTCGGTCAAAACCGTTATCGACGCCGGAAAAGCAGACAAAGATTCCGTCTCGACGGTTCAGAAGTCTTATTCTAACGATGAGTATACCGTTACCTTTGAAGCGATTGCCGACGGAAGCTGTCTGCGCCGGGTCTTTACGGAAAACGGAAAACCGATCGAAAGCAAAGCGGAGGAAACCTATGCCGTTTTCACCGTGAAACGAAATGACGGAAAAAAGGTGCTGAGCTTCGGCAAAGAAAGTCTCCATCTTCACGACATCGGCTACATCATTCTCGTAAAAGGCTATGCGGCCAATCCTTGTACATTCGCCGACTGCTACGGTATCGGCTTGTATGAAGAAAACAATGTGCTTTATGTCGCCTGCAATATTACGGACGCAAATCTTTTCGCAGACGAGGACTTGTATATTGGTTTTACAAACCGGATGGTGATTAACTATGACATTCTTCGGATGGATCAAAACAACGAATATCACTATGTTGACGGGTATGACGGTATTCCTGCTCTGTTTGACTTTGACCTTGACGACAGCAGAGCCGATCATGAAAAGGCGGAGCAGTATAAAGCGAAACGACCGTTCATGACCTACGATGAGTTTGAAAAGGCTTTGGCCGAAGAAAACTGACGCAGACTCTCGGCGCTTGAGTAAAAATACCTTCTGATTATAAAACGGGGACAGTTTTTTTACGGCTGTCCCCGTTTTAACCGCCTAAACTGTACAGCATGAACAAAAAACAATGCACAAAATTAGTGATTAATCAGTTTGATTTTTTGTTTATATTATGGTAAAATAATCAAAGTTACCGTTAGCTTACATGAGTGTATCTATAAGTGACTGAAAAAAGCAGACGGATTTACCGTTTGTCAAAATATAAACGGGCTTCGGTTTTGTGTTTTCCGAAAGCTCAGGGAGGTAATTACATTGAAATCTTACAGCGCCGATAAAATCAGAAACGTTGCCATTGCAGGTCACACCGGAAAAGGTAAGACCACCCTTGCCGAGGCAATGCTCTATATTGCAGGTGCTTCCGACAGACTCGGAAGAGTTGCCGACGGCAACACCGTGATGGACTTTGACGCAGAAGAAAAGAAGCGTCAGTGCTCTCTTTCAACTGCTTTTGCTCCGCTTGAATGGAAAGATACAAAAATCAATCTTCTTGACGCTCCCGGTAAGTTCGACTTTGAGGGCGGCGTATACGAGGCCATGAGAGCCGCAGGCTGTGCTCTTATCGTCACATCGGCAGGCTCCGGCTTTGACGTCGGCGCAGAAAAGGCCATCAAGGCCGCCGACGCAAGAGGACTTTCCAAGTTCTTCGTCATCACCAAGCTTGACGGCGAAAACCGTGACTTTTACAAGACATTTGACGCTTTGAAGGAAGCGATCGGTTCGAAGCTTTGCCCCGTTGTTATTCCGCACATGGTTGACGGAAAAGCGGTCAGCTACATAAACCTTTGCTCCAACAAGGCTTTCGAATACAACAAGGGCAAGGCAACCGCAGTCGATATGCCCGCCGATGACCATATTCAGGAAATGAAAGACATTCTCATGGAAGCAGTCGCTTCCGTTGACGATGACCTGATGATGAAATTCTTTGACGGCGAGGAGCTGACAAGAGAAGAAATCATCGACGGCCTTACCAAGGGCGTTGAAAGCGGCGAAATTTATCCCGTATACGCCTGCTCCGGCTACAATGCCGACGGTGTTGACCTTCTTCTCGATGCCCTTGTTTATTCCGCTCCCAATCCGCTTACGGCGGCGAACGAAAAGGGTCTTGACGAAAACGACAACGAGGTTGAGGTCAAGTGCGACCCGAACGGACCCGTTGCGGCAATCTGCTTCAAGACCGTTGCCGACCCGTTTGTCGGTAAGATGTCCTTCGTCAAAGTTATCAGCGGTAAGCTTTCCGCCGACGTTCCGGCTTACAATGCAAGAACAGGCGAAAGTGAAAGAATGGGCAAGCTGATTTCCGTACGCGGCAACAAGCAGGAAGATATCCCCGCTATTACAGCCGGTGACATCGGTGTTATCACAAAGCTTTCCGGTCTTGCCACCGGTGACACCATCTGCACCCCGAAGAACATTGTCAGACTCAAGGGCGTTGACTTCCCGAAGCCGTCGCTTTCCATGGCGATCGTCGTCAAGAAGAAGGGTGAGGAAGATAAGGTCGCCTCGGGACTTCGCCGTATCATGGGTGAAGATCCGACCGTGACGCTCGTCAACAACGAGGAGACAAGAGAAATGGTTCTTTCGGGTCTCGGCGAACAGCATCTCGATATCGTTATCGCAAAACTGAAAGCAAAATTCGGCGTTGAGATCGGTCTCAAGGTCCCGAAGGTAGCATACAGAGAAACCATCAGAAAGAGCTGCCAGGTACAGGGCAGACATAAGAAGCAGTCCGGCGGCTCCGGTCAGTACGGTGACGTCTGGGTACGCTTCGAGCCGCATGACGGTGACGAGCTGATCTTTGAAACCGAGGTTGTCGGCGGTTCCGTTCCGAAGAACTACTTCCCCGCCGTTGAAAAGGGACTTCAGGAAGCCATTCAGAAAGGTCCGCTTGCCGGTTATCCGGTTGTCGGCCTGAAGGCGGTTCTTTACGACGGCTCCTATCACCCGGTTGACTCGAACGATATGGCTTTCCGTACCGCCGCCAAGATTGCATACAAAAACGGTATGGCACAGGCCAACCCTGTCATTCTTGAGCCGATCGGCGAGCTGAAAGCATATATTCCCGATGCAAATCTCGGTGACATCATGGGCGACGTAACCAAGCGCCGCGGCCGTGTTCTCGGTATGGGTGCCGCTGACGAGCCGAAGATGCAGGAGCTTGTTGCGGAAGTACCGATGGCGGAAATGGGCGACTTCTCAACCGTTCTCCGTTCGGTCACCGCAGGCAGAGGACATTACAGCCTCACCTTCGTCCGCTATGAGGACGCGCCGGCCAACGTTGCGCAAAAGGTTATCGAGGACGCAAAGGCAGAAGCCGACGAATAATTGACATCAACTTTTTTCAAGATAAACACAACACACACAAACCGAAAAGCCGTGCGGATTTCCGCACGGCTTTTCGGTGTATCTATACAAATTATTTATATATACGAATAAGGGTTCTCGACCAAAAACAACCGTCATCTCTGATTTTGTTTTCATATATACGAACAGTACCCTCGTGAATAAAAGAATCGATTCTATCTGCAATAAAGTTCACATTTAAAATATTCCATTTACCTAAAATCTTACCCATAATTTCAGACTGCGGCCTGGGCTTTCCGTCAATAAAGCTTAATATAGCCTTGTCAAAATAATCTTCTGTTGTACTGACAATCTTGTTGTTGATAAGAACTCTCAGCGGCATATTCTCTGAAACGGCTGTTTTCCAAAGAGCAGCGTAAAGTGCTTTTTCTTCAGAACAGAGAAGATGGCCCTTTGAAGAGAACTCACACAAAAAATCAGCATTATCGCAGGAAGCCCAGCTTTGTACTTCATGAAACTTACCGTTTTTTTCGTCCGGTTCAAACCCGGGACATATGACAACAAAAATGTCGTTTGGATAATTACTCATGTAATCACAAAACCAATATAAACAACATCTGTCATTAGCGGTGTTGCTGATCCACAATCTGATACTTTCTTCGTTTTTTAAGTGTCTTTCTAAAGACATAAGCTTTGAATAAGCATTTTTAAGACCTTGCTGATACGCATTTTCAATTTCTTCATCACTGATCTGTGCGAAAAAACAGCGTAAGTAATCAGCGTGCATTCGCTCTTGACGGACAATGATATCATCGGTTATATAACCGTGATCCAAATCAAACCGGAAGCTGATAACTTCTTCACTTCCGAGTTCTTTTTTTATAGACCGGAGCATCCCCGACGTACTGTCACTGAAGCATACATCGATCATGTAAAATCACCTCTAATATGAAAAATCCCGAATGCTGACACCCGGGATTTCTTGCCTTATTTTTCAATACTGATCACTCTGACAACACCGTCAATTTTTTCAATGCTCTTGATTGTGCTGTCGCTGACCTCGGCTCCTACGTCAAGCATGGTATACGCCTTGGTTCCTCTTGCCTTACTGATCATGTTATCGATATTAGCACCGGTTGAGGACACGAGCTGGGTGATCTGCTGAATCAGAGTCGGCTTGTTCTCGTGGAAAACGCAAAGCCTTGTCTGACTTTCGAGATAACCGAGTGAGCACTCGGGGAAGTTGACCGAGTTTTTGATGTTGCCGTAAAGCAGGTAGTTTTTCAGTTCTTCCGCCGCCATCAGTGCACAGTTGTCTTCGGCTTCGTAGGTTCCGGAAGCCAGGTGCGGTGTAAGAATGACGTCTTTTTCGCCGATCAGATTGTCGGTCGGGAAGTCGCAGACATATTTGGCAATCTTTCCGTCGGCAATACCTCTCTTGATCGCGTCCGGATCGGCAATTTCCGCTCTTGACATATTCAGAAGAATTACGCCGTTGCGGCATTTCGAGATGAACGCATCGTTATACTTATATCTCGTCTCATCGCAAAGCGGAACATGAACCGAGATGATGTCGGAATTTTTGATGAGAACGTCCTCGTCGGTGACAACCTTGATGGCGTTTGAAAGCTTCAAAGCGGCATTGATCGTCAGATGCGGATCACAGCCGATAACCTTCATACCGAGGTCAACGCCCGTCTGGGCAACCAAAGAGCCGATCGCGCCGAGTCCAATGACACCGAGGGTCTTGCCCTTGAGCTCGTGACCGACAAAAGCGCCCTTGCCCTTTTCAACGGTCTTTGTCACAGCGTCTCCGCCTCCCTTTAAAGAAACCGTCCAGTCGATGCTGTCGAGTACGTTTCTTGAAGAAATCAGCATCATGCAAAGAGCAAGCTCTTTAACGGCGTTTGCGTTTGCTCCGGGAGAATTGAAAACAACGATTCCCTTTTCGGTGCACTTGTCAACGGGAATGTTGTTGACGCCGGCACCGGCTCTTGCAATGGCCTTCAGATTTTCGCCAAGCTCGGTATCGTGCATATTGAAGCTTCTGACAACGACTGCATCGGGATTTTCAATGCTTGAAGAAACGTTGAAACGGTCGTTCGTCAGCTGCGTGTTAATTTTTGGTGAAATAGAATTGAGAGTAAGAATGTTATACATGGCTTCCTCCGTAAAATATTGTTTGGGTAAATAAAAATGATATCATTATATAAAGTATACACTTTGTCAAATTTTCTGTCAATGAGCCAAAGCAACACCTTCCGGCAAATAAAATCAAGAATTTTGTTAAATTGTGACAATCAAAGCTGTGTCTTTGCCCGTCATCGGACCGTAAGGAATCATTTACAACCGGCTGAGAAAATGTTACAATCGGACAAACAGGAAGGACAGCCAAGGCGACCGGGTGCGGCGCAGCCGCACATTTGCCGCGACGAAGGAGCGGCAAAAACAAAACCGCAAGGTTTTGTCGGGCGCCGTCCCGCCGCAGGAAGAAGCTATCCCGAAGCCGCCCGGCTTTCCTCCGCTTATAATCTGCGGACTTCCCGGCACGGAAAAGCCGACTCTGAGGGGAGCCTCTTTCCTCTGGCACAAAGTAAACCCGCGACCGCTTCTAACATCTAACATCTAAAATCCAACATCTGTTACATAATATGCGTGTCAGAAAAAAGACGCAAACGGTATTTATTCAGTGAAAGGAGGTTTTGCGTGTGACGGACAGCGAAATCATCGCTCTGCTTTTCGCCCGAAACGAGCAGGGACTCAGACAAACCAAGATGAAATACGGCAGGCTTCTTTTTTCACTTTCAAAGAATATTCTGAGCAGTGACGAAGACGCCGCCGAGTGTGAAAACGATACCTATTTTGCCCTTTGGAGAAGTGTACCGCCGAAAGAACCCGACCCGCTTTCCGCGTTTCTTTGCCGGATTACGAAAAATCTGTCGCTCAAACGCCTTCGGGAAAAGACGGCGCTCAAACGCTCAGGCGTAACCGTGCCGCTCAATGAGTTGGACGAAGCGATCGATGCAGACGAACTGCAAAAGCACCTTGACGCAAAGCGGCTCGGCAAGCTGATTGACAGCTTTCTTGACACGCTCGACAGCGAGAACCGGCGGCTTTTTGTCAAGCGGTATTGGTTTAGCTGTGATACAGCTGAGCTGGCGGACGAATTCGGGTTCAGCGAAAACACCGTACATAAACGACTTTCGAGAACACGGCAAAAACTCAAAGCATATCTCATCAAGGAGGATGCCTATCATGAATGAATACCTCAATGACGCTTTAAACGAAATATCCGACGAAAAAATCGCCGAAGCAGTGAAAGAAAAAAAGACCAAACGGCTGACATTTTGGAAAGCCGCGTCTGCCGCCTGTCTTGTTCTGGCTGTGGCGGCGGCGGTTGTTTTGGCAAATACCGACAAGCTGAAAGTCAAGGACGAAAAAACGGAGTATCAGGCAGATGCAGTGACTTCTGCTGCGGCGAATGTCGGAGGCGGCGAAACCGTGCCGGGCGGAGCCGAAGTCTATGTAGAGAAGAAGTGGAATGAAAAAGAGAACAACGAAAAGTACAGTGAACTGAACTTTGACGGAGAAACGTATATCACAACCGGCATGAAAGCCCAAAAGACGGAGGTCGGAGAAAAGCTCGGCACGGCGAAAGCCAAAGGCTTTGATATTTATACCGACAAGAATCATGAAACCGACTGTGAGGTTTATGCGATCGGAACATTCAAGAGCGAATTACTTGTTGCGGTAAAATTCGGGTCGGATGACAATCTCTATGCCTACAAAGCCGAAAATTACTTTCCGTCCGATCTCAGGAATTTTACCGATACGCTTGGATTTTTTGAAAACATTCGCTTTGACAGCGACGTGATACTGAGCTCGGATTTCAATACCGATGCACAGCAAGTGAAGCTGAACGACAGTGAAGCGGTTGTCCGTGCGGTTTGCGAACTGCTGCAAAACAACGGTAGTGCCGAAGCGCTTGAATATACACAGAAAAACTCGTCAAAAGACGGCGAACGTGTTCTTGAATTCGGCGTTTCATCCCCGCTTTTAAGTCGGTACTCATTGTTTCTTTCCGTTTCCGAAGACGGCTATATCATGACAAATCTTGTCGATGTCGGGGTCAGCTTTTTTGTCGGCCGGGACGCCGTAAAGACTCTTTTTGAAACGGCGGACAAAACCGGCGGAGAAAAGTATGTGCAGACCACAACGCCGCCTTATCCGACCGAAAGCGAACCGTCAACCGTCTATAAGACAACCGTCCGGGTCAGTCAAAGCATCGATGAATACGAAGAGGACGGTGTCTGCGTGATAGATACCATCGAAGTGACCGAGGTATATTCCGAAACATCACAAGCAGCACAAAGGGAGGAATAAGAAATGAAAAAAGGAACAAAAATTTTCATCGGTATTTTTACCGCGGTTCTTGCGCTCTGGCTTACCATGTTTTCGGTGGACTGTAACCGTTGCGCAAGCTTGAAGACACCTGTTTTCGCAATTGAAAAAACAAGTCAGAACAGCATAACCGAATATGTCGGTTTGGGATACACGGCTCAAGTTGAAAAAGGAAAAGATGCCGAGCCGGACCGGGAGGACGTCATCATACGATCCGAGCTTCGGATTTTCGGTAAAACAGTCTCCGCCGCAATTGCATAAACGATCCGGAGCAATGTTTCAACATACAGTATCTTCGCAGAAATATCCTTTCAGTTAACTTGAAAGCCAGCTCTTCTCGATTTGTTCTCATGCAGCACAAAAAGGCAATCCGACCTCTGCGCAACCGATATGCAACCGTCGGTTGCGGAATTGTCATGCACAATCGGTTGATTTTCAAACGGGCTGTTGCTATAATTTTTCCGTAAGGAGGAGACAGCATGAAAATCAACAAAAAAATCTATACTCTCCGAAAAAAGTCCGGCTGGTCACAGGACGAGCTTGCCGATAAGCTTTCGGTTTCCCGTCAGTCCGTTTCAAAGTGGGAAACAGGAGATAGTGTGCCTGAGCCTGCAAAGCTTCTGGCTCTTGCAAAAATATTTTCGGTATCAACGGATTACCTTTTAGACGACAGCAAAGAGGAGTATATTCCGCCTCAGGCGGCAAAAAGCATTGACACCGCCGATAAGGTCACGAGCAAAGCCGAATCGCTGTTTCAAAACTACGGCTGGGTACTCGGCGTTGTGCTTCTTTTGCTCGGACTATGGCGTATTGTCAGCGCTGTTTCGGGTATCGCAACGTTTACGCAAGTCGGTGCTTTCGGTGTTCTCAGCGGTGCGGCTTTTCTTCCGCTCATTTTTTCGCTTCTGATAGGAATCGCTTTGGCAGTCGGCGGTATTATTATGATAAAGTGTCTTCGAAAAAAAGACGAAGCCGGAAAAACACCGAAAAGAGCAAAACGGCTGATGATTCTAACGATACTCGCAGTCGTCTTAATTGTTTCAGCAGCAATCGCCGCCCGGTTTGTAATAGATGCCGTCTATACGATTGACGAACACAGTGAAGAAGTCACTTATGTTGTTTCTTCAGAAACATTTGAAGACGATTCCGGATTTGGGATAACAGATAACAGTTTGACAGAAGTTTCATAAACAACAAAAACTCTGCCGCAAGGACAACCCCTGCGGCAGATTCGTTTTTATTGTTCCGGTTTTACCCCTTCAGATACTCAAGTGCCTCATCCAGATGCGCCAGCGCCTTGAACAGGTCGGTGAAAATGACAAATACCTTTTTGATGAACATATCAAAGCTGTTCTTCTTCGTGACGGTAAGCGTCTCGGTGTTTCCGACAAAGTCGGCGGTCTTTTTTACCGAGAACACAGCACTGATCGAAGCGTGGTCGGAAAGGCTTGTACCGTTTTCGTCAAGGTAGAATTTGTAAGAACACTCGGTCGGCTCGATTTCAACACCGCCGCCGTTTTTATAAAGAATTTTTTCAACGGAATCCCATTTACCCCATTTCTGACTCCATGACATTCCGTAAGTTTCTCTAAAATAGGAAAAATCAGTGTAATCGCCGCCGTTGTTGACTTCGATCCAGGCATCTTTGAGACCGGCTTTTTCATAAAGAATCGGGCCGATATTACTGTTTCTCGAATAACTTATCGAAATGTTGAAATCGCCGACAACGATAACGGGTCTGTTTGCCGGCTTGGAAAGAATCAGATCGGCAAGCTGATTGAAGTTGTCCTCTCTTGCGGCAATCGAGCCTTCACCGTCGTAAGCGTCCGCATGAATGTCGTAAAAATCAGCATAAACACCGTCTGCGATTTCGACAACGCAGTAAAGAATACCCTTTGGGGTCATCTCGTCTGCACCGTCATTGATAACGCCGTAGGCACTGTTCCACTTTGTTCTTTTTTCGTTGTAAACGGTCGTTTTGGCGTAAACGTTCATGCCGTCACCGCCGGGAACGCCGCCCGTGTGAATCGTCCGGTACGAATAAGAGGCCGAAAGTCCCGCATAGAGCGAATCGTTATATCCAAAATCCTCCTGTGTGGCGATAATGTCATAATTATCTTCGGCAAG
>JBJFHV010000123.1:0-3090 GCA_051894015.1 Acutalibacteraceae bacterium
AACGTCCTCAAACGGTCTCCAGTTGAAGTCAAGGGAGGAAAAGACATACAGCAGATCCGCCGAATGCCATGCGCCCATGTCGTCACCGGGCAAAAACCGGTTAAAGTTATAGATATAACATGGGTTTGCATTGTGTTTTTCAACGTGCTTCGCCCATTTTTTCATAATGCCCTCGAGTGCGATCGGAATCATGTCCGTGCAGGTCGAGCCTAAAAGATACGGAATGTCCGCAATATTTTTGAGGACAAAGCTGTCCTCTGTCATAATCTTTCCGTCATAGACCGGGAAGGTATACGGCATACTGAACTTTGTCTCTTTACAAGCGTCAAGCCACGCATAATATAGCTTCTTTGCGTCAACGGTCTTAAGCTCTTCCACCGAGCTGCAGCCGGCATTTTTCATCACCGTTTCCCAGAACGGCTTCGCTTTTTCGGGCGTAAGCGGCTTTAAAACGCACCGCTGAAGTCCGGCGCCGCTTAAAAGGATTGCGCCCGCTATCTTCCCTTTCAAAAGCGGATTGGACATATGGATATCAACGCTCATCGCACCGGCGCTCTGACCCATAAGGGTGATTTTTTTCGGGTCACCGCCGAAAGAAGCAATATTGTCAATCACCCACTGAATGGCCGTTGTCTGGTCAAAAAGTCCGTAGTTTCCGCATATACCGTTGCTGTCGGTCAGATCCGGATGGGCACAAAATCCGTACGGTCCGAGACGGTAATTCATCGCCACCGTGATAATGCCTTTTTCGGCGAAACGTTCGCCGTTTATGTAGCCCTCATCGGTGCTGCCTCCCGTGAAGCTTCCGCCGTGAATAAAAACCAGAACAGGACAGTTTTCCGCCTTTTTCGGCGTGCAGATATTGAGAAAGAAACAGTCCTCACTGTAAGTAAACGACAGCCCTTTTCGAAACTCCTTATGATAGAAAGGATTCACCTTTTCGTCCGGTTCGAAAGCACGGTGCTGATAACAGCAGTCCTTAAAATATGTTGCGTCATATATGCCCTGCCACTTGCTCTCCTGAGTCGGATATTCATACCGCCCCGCCCTCGCATAGCGTACCGAGCGAAATTCAAGACAGTTTTCTTTTTCGATTCCGCGGATCACACCGCAAGCAGTTTCTTTTTCAATATAGTCCATAGTCAACCTCCGAAAAAACACACGACATTTTCTTTTATATAGTGTCATTATATTACATTCAGCGACATTTGACAATAATTTTCAGCAGCTTTTTCTCCCTGACCGTCAAAAACAATCAACACCAAATAAACGTCGATGTTAAATAATAAGGCTTTTTCGAAAACAATTGATTTTTTCGGGAAACAGTGTTAGACTGAAGACGGTCAATCATGACACGGATATTTAGACAAAAAGGAGAAAACAAAATGGAGAAAATTATCATTCGCATGATATCTGTTATCCTTGCCGCTGTGACCTTGTCCGGTATTTCCGGCGGTCTCCGAGCGGAATTTTTGGCAACCGTCACCCCGGTTGAGGACTGTAAAATCATTCAGGGCGGCTGTTCGGACGGAGAAAACATTTACGCCGTTGTCAACGACAAAAAGGAAACTGACTCGAAAAGTGCCATTCTGAAATATCGTCTTTCCGACGGGAAGCTGATTGAAACCTATAAGAATCTTCAGATCGACCACGGAAACGACCTTTGCTTTAACGGCAAAACAAACGAAATCATTGCCGTCAGCAACGCACCGGACGGAAGAAAGATTACGGTTCTTGACGCCGATACAATGGCCGTAAAAAGAACCGCCGTACTTGAAGAAAATATCTTCTCAATGGCATACAGCGAAGAAGAAGATCTTTACTATGCCGGTCTTTCCGGCGGTACGGACCTTGCGGTTTTCGATTCACAGTTCAAGCTCGTCAAACGCCTTGAAAACTGCGGCGGAGAGGGCTACACGAAGCAAGGTATGGAGGTTTACGGCGATACCCTTTTGTGTCTGCGCCACTGGAGTAACTGCATTGAGGTCTACAACAAAAACGGGGAGTTTTTGAAGAAGGTTTCCCTGCCCGTTACACTGATGGAGCCCGAATTTATCTGTATTGCGAACGGTGAATGTTACATCGGCTATAATCTTTTAAGCTATACAGGCGGCTGTATCTATAAAATCAGCGAAATGAAATTTCTGCCCGATTTTGAAGGCTGCTGAGTCGCAAAACACAACAGGCAATCTCTAAAAACATCCCGTCATTCGTCACCATAACAACACAGTGAGTGCGGCGAATAAGATGACGCAATATGATTATTTTATAATATTTTTAGGAGTGATACAGTTGGCTGCTACATTAAGTCCCGAAAAACTTGCGAAAATAAGCGCAAGAAGAGAGAAAGAAATCCAGAAGTGGGAAAAACAAAAAGCAAGACCGAAAAGAAATACATACTTTGCCTACATTGTGCTTGTCACGACACTGATCTATGCAACGGATGAAATTGCCTCCCAGATAGGCACCCTTATGAAAACGGAAATTGCCAACGACCTGATGGCGAATTTCGGTGCAAGCTCTGTTTCCATGCTCGACCTGCTGACTGTGATTATGGTGCCGTTTCAGGCGTTGGCTCTGATCTACCGTCCGCTTGCCGACCGATTCGGAAGAAAAGTCTTTTTGGTTATCAACACGTTCGGTATGAGCTTTGCGATGCTTCTCATATTCCTTTCCAATAACATCGCCCTTTATTTCGTGGGTGCGGTTATGATACAGTTTTTCATTCCGCACGATATGCACGTTGTGTTTATCATGGAAACTTCCCCGGCCAAAAGGCGGGCCATTACGTATTCCGTTATAAAATTCTTTGCGAATATGGGGGTTATGCTTATTCCCTTTCTTCGCCGCACGCTGATGCACGACGTTTCTCAATGGCGTAATGTTTTTCTGATTCCTGCCGTTGTCGGTCTTGCGGTAAGCTTCATTGCCCTTTTATGTGCCCGTGAGACGGACGCTTTCATTGACGCACGGCTTACCTATCTTAGAAAAACCGACGAAGAGCGTGAAGCGGAAAAGGCACAAAAGAAAGCGGAAAGCTCTCAGGGCGGTATTATTCAGGGTTTAAAATTTGCTTTTCAGCACAAACAG
>JBJFHV010000124.1:0-3088 GCA_051894015.1 Acutalibacteraceae bacterium
GCTGATGAACACTGCCGCAGCCGAGGGCAACCTCAACTTCCCGAAAGACGGCAGCAAGTGGTTTGCAATCGGTTGTGATGCCGGCCCGACAGCACAGCTTGGCTGGATTGGCGATGTGGCAGTGGCACGCGTCTACGATGAGGTTCTCAGCGAGGAGCAGATAGCACTGCTCAGCGATGAATTTGCACGCATGAATTGCTACGCTGTTCCCGACCTTGTTACCGAAGTGTCATACGTGTCGGGTCTCACCGTAAAGGTTGGCGGCAAATACACCATTGGCGGCAACGGCTTTGCCGAGGGCGACCAGATAAAGTTTGTATCGGTTGCCGACGAGAGCCAGTCGCTTACTGTTGCAGCAACATCCCCTGCCCTTCTTGAACGCGAATGGTACGGTCTTGTCGACATGTCGAAATACTGCGCATTCATCATCAATACCCTCAACCATGATGAATCGGTCAGCGTATTCCTTGATCCGATCAAGAAAATTCACGATTACATCGACAGATACCACCTGAAATAAGTCGCATGGCGACACCGGTCCCGTTATCAATTGCCGCTGATTTTTCGCTTACAGCCCGAGCCGTAAGCAGGATAAAAATGTGTTATTCATATAACAAGTTTGCCGTATTGTTATAAAATGTGACAATGCGGCTTTTCTTGTTGCAAAATAATTCTTATCGGTGTATAATAAAAATAATGTTGAGACGAGTCGAAATTCGTCTCATTTTTTACGGAGGGAAATCATGAAACAGGTTTCAAGAAAAACAATCCTTAACTTCTGTCTGCCGCAGTTTGCGGTAGGCTTGTTCACAACGATGCTGAACAACTACCTGATCTATTTTTATCAGCCGACCGAAAGCTCGGGACTGCCCGTCCTGATTACGCAGGGCTATGTCGTTTTCGGGATTCTTACGGTAATCGGTCTTATCAAGGCGATCGGTCACGTTATTGACGCTTTTTCCGATCCGATTGTCGCCGGAATCAGTGACAAAAGCAAAAACAAAAACGGAAGAAGAATTCCGATGATGAAATGGTTTTCGGTTCCGTTTGCGCTGAGCGCCCTTCTTATTTTCTGGTCACCGAGCCAGAATCATATGTTTAACAACATCTGGCTTGCTGTTTTCATCTGGGCATACTTTATTTTCTATACTCTTTATATGATTCCGCACAATGCGCTTTTGCCCGAAATGATTACGGACGAAGGAAAGCTTGTTGACGCCTATACATACAGCTCTCTTTTCTTTGTTGTCGGCAGTATGCTCGGCTATGCGACGCCGGCTTTGGTCGCCGTAATGAAAAAATCGTTCGGTCTTGAACCGATTATGGCGTGGAGACTGACCTTCCTTGTGTTTACGGTCATCGGCGTTGTCCTGCTTTTGATTCCGTCGCTGACAATTAAAGAAAATGACTATGTCCATTCCGTGCGGCCGACCGTTCCGCTGATGTCATCACTCAAGCACGCTTTTTCTAACAAGCACTTTGTAATCGTCACCTTAGGTCAGCTTTTCGAAGGCACGGGCATGAGCTTTTTCCAGGCCTGCATTATGTATTACATCACAGAGCTTATGGGAATTCCCGAGGAGCAGTCCATTATTATCATGGCAACTTCCATTATTGGCTCTCTGATTCTTTATCCGCTTATCAACAAATGGTCAAAGCACAAAGGCAAGAAAGTTCCGATGCTTGTCGGCTGCGTTGTCTTTACCGTCGCAGAATTTTTGATCTGCTTTGTGGACTTCTTCCCGAAGGATCATAAAATGGCAACGGCTATTCTCTTCGCGCTGTTTGTATCCCTCCCGTTTGCCGTACTCAACATTCTCCCCTCTTCGATGATGGCGGACGTTATTCAGTACGATACGGTCATGACCGGCATCAATCAGGAGGGCACGTTTGCAGCCGCAAAGAGCTTTGTTACCAAAATGGGCACCTCGCTTGCCATTATGATTGTTCCGTCGCTTGTTGTCATCGGTGCGGCAACGGGTGAAAGCGTCGGCAAAAAAGGCCTTTTACTGACTGCTGTTGTCGGCGGTCTGTTTACGCTCGCCGCTGTCATTGTCTACTTCTTCTACAAAGAAAAGGATGTGCTTTCGGTTATCAGACAAGCCAAAAAGCAGGAAGAAACTGCCAAGGCTGAGTAACGTTCAAGGAGGAAATCATGAAAATATTTTTAGCGGTACTGCTTATCATTTTTGCTTTTGTTTTATTTCTTGTCATCAGAACGATTGTTATCACGTCAAAAGCCCGAAAACTGACTTCTTCGACTCTCAGCTTTTCAGACGAAGAAATCAACACCTATGCCGGAAGACTTTCCGAAATGATCAGATGTAAGACCGTATCGGTAAAAGACAGCTATGACGATACCGAATTTAAAAAGCTTCGCAAAACGATGGAGAAGCTGTTTCCTCTTGTTCACAAGAAAGCGGAAAAAATGACTTTTTCGGACGACTGCTGGGTTTATAAGATTCCCGGAAAAAACCAAAATCACAACATTATGCTGATGTCTCACCATGACGTTGTTGAAGTCAGCGGAGACTGGAAGTTTGACGGATTTTCAGCTCATATTGAGGACGGAAAGATGTACGGCAGAGGCACGGTTGACACCAAGACGCCCCTTTTTGCCGAATTTTCAGCCGTTGAAGAGCTTTTGTCCGAAGGCTTTGAACCTGAATGTAATCTTTATATTGCTTCCTCCCACAATGAAGAATTGGGCGGAGACGGCATACCGAAGGCCAACGAATATTTCAAGAAAAACGGTATCGTTTTTGATGTCATTCTTGACGAAGGAGGAGCGATCATTGAGCCTCCCCTCGGCGGTATGAATTGCGATAAATGCGCCATGATCGCCGTACACGAAAAAGGAAGATATTATCTGAATCTGAAAGCCGAAGCGGCCAATGCACACGCAAGCCTGACAAGTGCGGCAAGCCATACGCCCGTTGAAAGAATGGCCATGTTCATCAACGAAATCACAACAAAAGATATTTTTGTAAGACGGCTCAATCCTCAGGTTATTGCTATGTTTGAGCATCTTGCCCCCTACTGCGGCTTTATGATGAAGCTTTTGTTCTGCAATCTCTGGCTGTTCGGT
>JBJFHV010000125.1:0-3073 GCA_051894015.1 Acutalibacteraceae bacterium
AAAGTTTTATTTGTATCAAGCGAAGCCCAGCCGTTCATGGCGAGCGGCGGACTCGGCGATGTTGCCGGCGCACTTCCGAAAGCGCTTCGTCAAAGACTGATCGGCTGCCGTGTGGTTATGCCGTATTACGACACGATCAGTCAGGAGCTGAAGGACTCCATGACGTTTGTCACAAGTCTTTCCGTGCCCGTTGCGTGGAGAAGACAGTACTGCGGCGTTTTTCAGGCGAAGCAGAACGGCGTGATCTATTATCTGATCGACAATCAGTATTACTTCAAGCGTGACGGCATTTACGGCTATTACGACGATGCGGAGCGTTTTACGTTCTTTGCCAGAGCGGTACTTGAGATTTTGCCGCACATCGGCTTCAAGCCCGACATCATTCACTGCAACGACTGGCAGTCGGCGCTGACTCCCGTTTTCTATTCGACCATGTACAGTCAGGATCCTTGGTATCAGGGCATCAAGACCGTTTTCACGATTCATAACATTCAGTATCAGGGTACCTACGGCATGGATCTTGTCGGCGACGTGATCGGACTCAAGCCCGAGGACGCCAACATTCTGGAATATGACGGCGACGTCAACTTCATGAAGGGAGCCATCGAATGTGCCAACAAGGTGACGACCGTTTCCCCGTCCTATGCGCAAGAAATCCTTGACCCGTGGTACAGCCACGGCCTTGACACGATTTTAAAGGCGAGACAGTGGAAATTACAGGGCATCCTCAACGGCATCGACACAGACAGCTACAACCCCGAAACCGACAAGGCGATTGAAAAGAATTATAACACCAAAACCGTTTTTGCCGGCAAGGCAGAAAACAAAAAGGTGCTTCAGGAGAACATGGGACTGCCCGTCCGTGCCGATGTACCGGTTATCGGTCTTGTTACCCGTCTTGTTTCCCACAAGGGTCTTGATCTTATCAAGAGAATCTTTGACGAGTTCCTTTCAACGACGGACGTTCAGGTTGTTGTGTTAGGTTCGGGCGACTGGCAGTACGAAAACTATTTCCGGGATCTGACCAACCGCTATCCCGACAAGATTGCCGTCAGAATCGGCTTTGTTCCGGCTCTGGCCAGAAAGATTTATGCCGGTTCGGATCTGTTCCTGATGCCGTCAAAGAGCGAGCCGTGCGGACTTTCTCAGATGGTAGCTTTGCGCTACGGCACCATTCCCATTGTCCGTGAAACCGGCGGACTTCGCGACTCGATTACCGACAGCGGCGACGGAATGGGCAACGGCTTTACCTTTAAGACGTACAACGCCCACGATATGCTCGGCGCAATCCGGCGTGCCCTTGACGTATATTACCGCAAGGACGACTGGAACGTCCTTGTCAAGAGAGCGATGGACTGCGATTTCAGCTGGGGTAAGAGCGCGAACGAATACATCAGAATGTATAAGCAGCTTTTGAAGGACGGCTGATTCGCATAACAGCAAAAGAGAGTAAAGTGATCCTCCCCTCGGGTGAACCGAAGGGAGGATTCTCTCATGGATTGCTGTACTTACTTCACATTCTTATACACAAGCTTATTTGACGCCGAATAATAAATACTTGCGTCGTTTACGCCCGAGCCTTTCAAAGCGGTTTTCAGCTTCTTGGCGACGGTCGCATTCTTGACATAGAACTTCATACCGGCAGGAGTTCCGGAGAATGTCTTCGGGTCGAAGCAGTTAAGCTTGTTGTAACGGGTTCCCGGAATATTTGACTTATCGGCAAAGGTCACGCTCGTGAGGTTCTTACAGCCCTGGAACGCTTTCTTTTCGATAACCTTAATCATGGACGAAAACTTGATACTCTGGAGACTTGTGCAGTTGGCGAAAGCCGCCTCGAAGATATGATCAATTCGTCCGGTGTTGACAAGATTTGTCAGCTTTGTGCAGTTGCGGAACGCTCTCGGGAAAATAACGATCTTTGCACTCGACGGAAGAACGACCGTTTCAAGATTGGTACAACCGTCGAAGCAATAGTCAGGAATATAGAAAGTGTCTTTTCTGTTTTCAAAAACAACGGTTTTCAGGTTTTTACAGTTTTGAAACAAACCCTCGTCGCCGGAATCAAGATATGTCTTAGACGGAATGACAGCCGAAGTCAGACCGGTGCTATAAAAAGCAGCCTCTCCCAGTTCTTTAAGGGTTTGCGGAAAATAAAACGACTTGATTTTTGTACAATAGATAAATGCACCTTCCCCGATTGTTTCCAGTTTGTCACCCGCAGAAAATCTCGGAAGTGCGCTGCAGCCCCAAAATGCAAGATCGCCTATTTTTACAAGGTTCGGACAGCTTGTAATCGACTTCAGATTTCGGCAGGCATAGAAAGCCGTTTCTTCGATCGATTGGATATCGCCCTCAAAGATAACGCTCCTTAAATTAACGCATTTATTGAAGCAAGACCACTTTATTTTGTCAACGCCTTTCGGAATCGTCATCTGTGTAATCTTGTCAAGTTTATAAAAAGCATACGCACCGAGTTCTTTCAGATTCTTGGGAAGCCTGATCGCTTCAATATTGGTCAAGCCGACAAAAGCACCGTCATCAATAATCTCTACACTGTCGGGAATACTGATGGTTGTTACATTCGGATACATAAACGGAGGATTGAAAAAGACATATACGTGCGGCGGCTCATAATGCGACACCGGGGTTCCGCAAATCTCCGTTACCGGAATTCCGTCAATCTGACTGACAATATTGATTTTCGTCATAGTTTTGGCAATTTTTTCTGTCGGACTGAAAGACTCAACCTTATAATAAGGCTTTGCCTTTTTGTCTTTCGGAACGACTTTTCCGTAAACAACATTGTCGATGATTTTTGTATTTTCATCTTCCGTGTATATACGATTCTGATGGTCATATTTCGCCGCTGCGGTTAAGGTGCAAAGGGATAGCACCAGCACCATGACCGCAAGTATGACCTTACTGCATTTATTCCATTTCATAAGGCTTTCTCCTTTCGTTAATTCAAAGTAAACTGTTGTCCGTTGTCGTGGGTCAGCTTAAATACGCTGTCCCTGAAATTTAGCTTTTTCTGTATAGAACTTATAATACTTTAGAATCACCCTCTTATTAA
>JBJFHV010000126.1:0-3067 GCA_051894015.1 Acutalibacteraceae bacterium
TGCAGGGCGAAACCCGGCTTTAATCGCGTTGCGAACCGATTTAATGTTTGACCACGCGGCGCAGTAAAACGGAACTTTGCCTGAATTGAGAATCTCGAGGGCAAGCCGACTTGTTAAAGCGGACGCAATTCCTTTTCTGCGGTATTTTTCCATTACATCAATTCCGATCTGAACCATATTTTCACAGTCTGCGGAGCCGCCGGCGAGACCGATCAGCTTTTTTCCGTCAAACGCACCGACAGCAAGAATGTCGAGCTCTTTTTTGTCTTTTCTTAAAGCATTCGGCCATTTTCCGTTGTAACAATTCGAAAAATCTTCAGGATACAGCACCCGGATTTCGTATTCACAGTCTAAAGCGGTTAGCTTCGTCATGTCGGGTAAAAAGTATTCCGCCATAAAACAGACCTTGTAATTGTATTTCTCGAGTTTTTTGTTCAGCGCATTGATGTTCGGTGCTTCAAAACAGTGAACGCAGCCGTATTTGTCAATGTACTTTTTTACGTCGCTTTTCATGCGTGGGCTGACCTGTGCGACAACGTTGTTTCCGTAGGAAACGAGATCACATTCGAGCGGTAAGGGAATATAACTTCTTGCTTTCGGGTTTTCCGCGGAAATGGTTACGACGTTTTTGTCTTTCAAAAAATCCTCAGACTTGCAGTTCATGTCCTCGGCGGACTGCGCCAGCGCGATTTGTAAAATTTCCTCATTGGTCATGCTTGTTCTCCGTAATTAAATATACTTCTCCAAAAACTCGTCCACCGTACGCCAATATAATTCCTCGTCGGTCTGGACGCTTCCGATGTGTCCCGCGCCTTCGACCGAAAGCTTTTGCTTTTCGCTCGCGCAGGCGTTGTAGTTGAGCGCAAGCATTTCGTGCGGTACAACCGTATCAGCCGTGCCATGGATAAACAGGGTCGGTGTTTTGCTTTTTTGAAGCTGAGTCAGACAGCTTGCGTCCTTGAAGCTGTAACCGGCTTTGATTTCGGAAACAACGGAGCTGACATACAAAAACGGAAGCGGAACAAAATGATAGGTGTTCCAGCAAAGCCGCTCAATTTCGTCAAAAATGACCGAAAATCCGCTGTCCTCGATTGCGGCGACAACATTGTCGGCAAGTGCTTCTCCCGTTGTGTTCATGACCGCCGCACCGCCCATGGAAACGCCGAACAAGACGATTTTTGCGTTCGGGCTTTCGCTTGTTATGAAGTTGACCCACTCGAGGATATCAAGCCTGTCAAGCCAGCCGAAGCCTATATACCGCCCCTCGCTTTGTCCGTTTGCTCTCAGGTCAACCGATAAAAGATGGTAACCGCTTTTATAAAAATGCCCGGCAAAGGTCGTCATGCTTCGTCCCGTACCGCCGTAGCCGTGAACAAGGAGAACGTAATTTCCGTTAGCGTTCGGCTCGGTGTTTTTCACCTTGTAAGCGTGAAGCTTCAGATTGTCATACGAGTTGATATACACGTCCTCGCTTTTACCGTGGAACCACGGCGAAGTGTCAACTTCTTTGCTTGTCGGCTCAATGCGGTCAAACGGGTGGGTAAGATTGTGGAAGGTTGTGCCAAGGTTCCTAGGCGAAAAGTCGGACTCGGTATCGACAATGCCATTAAAAATGATGTATCCGACAAAAAACACCGAAAGATTGCACAAAACGACAAGGCACAGTATGACGGCGAGGATTCTTTTCGTTCGCTTACTCATGGCTTTCCTCTACACCTGCTTCGGTGCTTCGGCAAAGGAAGGTGTTTTCGAAGCTTTCTTTCAGTTCCGTGACAGCTTTTTCGGCGTCCTCGGCGGACTCAAAAATACCGAAGATGCTCGGACCGCTTCCGCTCATGCAGCAGCATCTGGCGTTGTGCTTGCGCATAACCGCCTTAATCGGTACTCTTTCAGGGACAAAAATGAACTGTTCAAACACGTTGTCGCACCGGGAGTAAATTCCGTCGTAGTCTTTTTCGATGACTGCATTGTAAATCCCTGCTTTGTCAAGGTGACGCACCTTTTCGGCGGAGTCAAACGCACTGTAAGCCTTGCCGGTGGAAACCGAACGGTCGGGCTTGACAATGACAATGTTTTCAAGGTTCAGATTCGGAAGATAGGTCAGTATCGTACCCGTACCCGGTGCAACCATGGTACCGCCCAAAGCGCAAAACGGCACGTCCGAGCCGACTGTTGAGCCGATTTCGATCAGCTGTCTGTCCGTAAGTTCGGGCATAAACAGCCGTTTGAGCGCAACCAGCACACCGGCGGCGTCCGCGCTTCCGCCGGCAAGCCCCGCCGCATGGGGAATGAACTTTTCAAGGTGAATTTTTATACCCGGGTTTTCCTTGCCTGTATACTCGAAAAAGGCTTTCGCCGCTTTGACGGCGGTGTTGCTGTCGTCAAGCGGAATGTCTTTGATATTGCAGGTGAGCGTGATGTTACGGCTGTTGTCGGTTTCGACCGTGACGGTGTCGTGAAGGCTTACCGACTGCATGAGCATATAAAGGTCATGGTAGCCGTTCGGGAGTGTCCCGAGAATATCAAGAAGAAGATTGATTTTTGCGTTGGCTTTTACTGTGATTTTCATAAGTCTGATTGGCGTTCCTTTCGTCAGTTTAATTCTTCCAGTACCTTTAAAAGCAGGGCGAAAACCCGTTCGGCGCTTTTCTTGGAAAGCTTTTCAAGCGTTGTGTGGATATCAAAAATGTCGGGTCCCAACGACACGCAGTCAAGTCCGGGTCTTTTTTGGCAAAACAGGCCGCATTCAAGCCCGGCGTGTATGGCGGTGATGTTCATTTCCTTGCCGCTTTGCTGTTTGTATGCGTCGGCAATGACTTTTTGCAGCCGGGAGTCTTTTTTGAACTCCCATTCGGGATAATCGCCGTGAAGCGTCACTTTCGCGCCGTGCTTTTGATAGACGGAAGCTACTTTTTCCTGTAAGGCTTCTTTTTCTTTCTTTACACTGCTTCTCAATGCGTGACCGAGCCGGATTCCGCTTTCATCTGTTTTGATTATGCCGAGGTTTAAAGAGGTCTGAACAAGACCTTTGATATCCGCTGACATGGACACGACACCGTCGGGAATT
>JBJFHV010000127.1:0-3055 GCA_051894015.1 Acutalibacteraceae bacterium
GTCCTTTGCCTGCTGAGATTGTGTTTCAAGCGTTCCGACATAGCCCGAATGATCAAGCACCTGTCCGGCTATCCACATACCGATCGCGGCGCCAAACTTCTGGAAAAACTGCGGAAATGCGGTAATCATGCTTTCTCTTCTCTTTCCGTTGACAAACTCGTCTACCTCAACAAGGTCATACGCCATGGAGTAGAACACTGTCCAGAAACAGCCGAGCCCCAATGCAACGGCAAAAACGGAAACAATCAGCATCGGGACGTTGTCGATACCGATCAGCTTGATGATAATCAGACCGACAAGCATGATACCGACAAAAATGATACTTGTAAGCCTGCGGTCGGTCTTTTTGGCAACCTTTTCGACAATCGGGATCACGATGCCCATGGAAACAACGAGCGTCACAATGACAATAACCATATCGTCCTCGCTCATGCCGAGTCTGCCCTGAACAAGATAGGCAAAGTTTGCCTGAATCATCGAAGTCGCAATCAGGAAGAAGAAAACGAACATCACAAACCAGCGGAAGGGCTTGATTTTCAGAATTTCGATATACTCTTTAAGGCTGACTTTTTCTTTTTCATCGCTTTCCTCGGAGGCCTTTTTCAGTGTAATGCCTTTAAGACTCTTGGTTGCAATCACCGCAAACAGCACGGCGACCGCACCGAGAACGGCGGCGGTCATGGTCCAGCCGAGAGCCACCGTCAGGCCTAAAGAAACAAACAAACCGGGAAGAATGGTCGGAAGTGCGTTTCCGAAGAAGATCGAAGCGGTGTTGATCAAAGAGCTTGTGCCTCTGATATCGGTTCTTTCGTCGTAATCCTCGGTGATTTCCGCAACAACGGCGTAGTACGGAATCGTATAAACCGTATAAGCCAGCCAGAAAAGCATGGTCATGGCGGTGTAGAAGATGAATTTGACAATATCGCTGTCGATTGAAAGCGGCAGGAAAGCCGCAACAAAGGTAAGTCCGACGGGAAAAGCCGCCCGGAACATAAATTTGCGCTTATCCGCACCCTTTTTGTCGGCGAAATGTCCGATAATCGGGTCGGTTACGGCGTCCCAGATAACCGAAATCAGGCTGACCGTGCCGGCAAGACCCGGCGCCATATGGGCAACATCGGTCAGGAAGAAAAGATAATAGGTATAGTACATATTGTAAAGCAGGGATTCGGTGGTGATACCGCTGCAATACCCGATTTTCTTGCGTTTCGTCAGTTCACTTTTGTGCATTTTCTGCCACTTCCTTTGAATTTAGTAGAATAATCTGCCTGCGGTTTCGACAACGGGTGAAGCCGGCTGAAAGCGGTAACCCGAAAAGTCAAAAGCCGTTTTTGCGCTCGGAGTATTTTCTTCCGCTTCTCCCGAAAGAGAAACCGAAGCGGTCGTTTCGTTATAAGCGTAGTCGAGAATATACAGGCTGAGACTGTCGCATTTTGAAGCGTAAGTACCAAGCGTACTCATATCAAGCGTATAGGTGTAGTTTCCGTTTTCGTCCGGCTCAACGCCTTTGAACGATACGTCACCCAGTTTTTTCCCGTTTTGATCGCTTATGCTAAAGCCCATGATATACCGGTTGTCGTGAAGAACAATATTCAGCAAACGCTTCCCGTTTTCGGTCTTATATTCGATATTTTCAACCGTTGCCGCCTGATTGTCCACGACAAACGGAAATTCAAGAGTTGTTCTGCCGCCCGGATAGTTTGCGGGTTTCGTCGCGACTTTATATACATATTCCTTTCCATCAACAAGGCCGCCGCCTCCGCCCCAAAGAAGTCCGATATGGCTCTTATTCGGATCACAGGTCTTTCGGCAGTACTCGAGAAGCGTCGAGCCGCAAAAACGGAACACACCGCCCTTACGCCAAAGACTGAAATCCATTCTTTCGCCGTTTCTCAAAAGTCCCACGCTCACCGTAACAGTCGGGTTTTTCAGTTCGCTTTTTAATGCGTTCACAGAATAAGCGCAGTACTTGCGGTCAATTCCGTATTCGTTACCGCTTTCAAACATATTCGCGCCGAGCGGATAATAGCTTTCGCCGTCCGTCACCATGAGTCCCCACATTTTACCGAGATAGGACGACTGAGAGTCATACATCGTGTAATCAAACAGCATCGCTTTATTCCAGTCCCCGTCAAAGGCAAGATACGGAATCGAAAGGTCGGGTATGTTCTCATTTTCGCTTTCAAGGAAAACAAAGCCGTCAATAAAATATCCGTTTTTGAATATTTCTTTCATTTGCTCCCGGAAGTCCTGTGAAACGGTAATACTAAGCGAAATTTCGGTCTTGCCGTTTGCAGGAATTATAACAGTCCCGTCACTTACCCCTTCGGTGTATTCAAGGGTATAACTGCTGTTTTCGTAAAGCCTGCGGCTTGTCAGGGTATTGATATATTGTCCGTTCCGTTTTGTATAAGAATCAGTCAGTACAACTGTTCTGATTTTATAGCTTAAAGGTTCGGAAGAAAAGTTATAGGCGCAAAACTTCAGTTCCATTGTTCCGTCCGTATCCTGACCGAGGTCGATTTTCGGTCTTGACGATCCGTCGGCGGCGGTGAGATACGCTTTTGTATTAAAAGCGTTTACAAGACTTAAAAGTCCTGAGCCCTGTCTCCTCGGAGAATAATAGGTTGATTTTCCGACTCCGCGGAACGGTACGGCGGTACTCATCAGAATGTTTGTCGCCGTATCGGCTTTTTCCTTTCCGCTTAAAGACGGAAAGCTTTCACTGAGATATTCGAAAAGATCGGCAACAGCTGCACAATAATAAGGCGAAGCCATGGACGTACCGCTCATTGTCCGGTATCCGTTCCCGTTGACCGAGGACAGAATATCGCTCCCGGGGGTCGTGATTTCGGGTTTCAGCTTCAGATTCGCCGTAACGCCCCATGAAGAGTATTCAGCCATATCGGCGCTCCCCTGTCCGCTTACACTGACTGCACCGTTTCCGTATGCTGTTCCCGCGTTCACCTTTGCGGCGGCAACAGCGGTACACCATGTATAGCTTGCCGGTGAATTGACCGTTCCGTAGTCAAAAAGGTCGGTGTTTATCGTTTCG
>JBJFHV010000128.1:0-3049 GCA_051894015.1 Acutalibacteraceae bacterium
TAACCTTGTACCCGAAATGTTTGATAAGGTTACCGGCCTTGTCAAAAAGACCAAAAAGGATGCAGCCGTTGACGCTGCTGTTGAAGAAGCCGTATCTGATACCGAAGCAAAATAAGCTTTTATATGATTTTCAATCAACCGCCTGCATAGAATTTAAACGGCAGGTGGTTGATTTGTTAGTGAAAAAAGCAGTTGCAGTATTGGCTTTATTGCCGTTATTTACCTTGTTTTCGTTTGCAGTACCCTCGGTGAACGCAAAAAGCGCCGTGGTAATGAATGCGCAGACGGGAGAGGTTGTCTTTGAAAAAAATGCTCATGTCCGCCGTTCCATGGCCAGCACGACCAAGATCATGACAGCTGTTCTTGCGCTCGAATCGGGTAAAATGCTCGAAACCGTTACGGTCACGTCCGAAATGACGGGGGCTGACGGCACTTCAATCGGACTGAAGGTCGGCTATAAAGTCAGATTACTTGATTTGCTGTACGGTCTGATGCTGGAATCGGGGAATGATGCCGCCGATGCGATTGCCGTTTATATCGGCGGAAGCCGTGAAAAATTTGCTGCCATGATGAATCGGAAGGCGGACGAAATCGGAATGACGGATACGAATTTCGTGACGGCGTCCGGGCTTGACAACGAGAATCATTATACTACGGCTTATGACATGGCACTTCTCGGTTCCTATGCCGTAAAAAAGCCGGCATTCAGAGAAATCTGCTCTTGTAAAACAAAGTCGGTGGATTTTGATGAACCTGATGTCAAAATGACGTTTTCCAATCATAACCGGCTTCTTTCGTCGTATGACGGAGCAATCGGAATCAAGACCGGCTTTACGAAAAAGAGCGGCCGCTGTCTTGTGTCGGCGGCGGAACGCGGCGGTGTTTGCTTTGTATGCGTGACGCTCAATGACGGAGATGACTGGAACGATCATCGAAAAATGCTTGATTTTGCGTTTGAAAATGTGTCTGTGCAGTCGATTGATGTCAAGAATAATTATAGCGTTGCCGTTGAAGGGGCAGCTGTATCCAATGTAAAACTGGAGCCGCAGTCGGATATTCTGAATTTATCCTGCGGTGAAAACAAGAAAATCGAGACAAGAGTTTGCTTGCCGGAATTTGTATATGCTCCTTTGAAAAAAGGCGATGCGGTAGGAAAAATCGAATTCTATATTGAAAGCCAAAAAATTGCCGAACAGAGTCTTGTTTGTGTGACTGATGTTGAGGCTAATATACCTGAGCCTGTACAAAAGAAAAGTCTTTTCAGGCGGTTTATTGAAAGAATAAAGCGGATCGGAGAATCATGATGGCGCAAGAAATGGTCAGATTACAAAAATTCATGTCGGAGTGCGGTGTGGCCTCAAGACGAAAAAGCGAGGAGCTGATTGAAAGCGGAAAGGTTCGTGTCAACGGAGCCGTTGCCTCGTTGGGTGATAAAATCAACCCGAAAAAAGATACGGTTACCGTTAACGGAAAGAAGCTTGTCAAGCAAAAGGAGCATAAATATATTATGCTTCACAAGCCGCGCGGATTTATTACAACAATGAGTGATGAAATGGAGCGCAAATGTGTCGCACAGTTGATTTCCGACGTTCCGCAGCGGGTTTATCCTGTCGGGCGGCTTGACCGTGAGTCCGAGGGACTTTTGCTTTTCACCAACGACGGTGAATTTGCGAACGCCCTCACTCACCCGAAAAAGCATGTTTCAAAAACGTACCGGGTTACTGTAAGACCGGGCATCACAGAGGAACAGCTTTCGGCAATCACCGAGGGCATCATCATTGATGACCGCAAAACCGCGCCGGCTGAAGTCAGGGTGGTTACGAAAGAAGAAAACAGGGTTGTGCTTGAAATCATTCTTTACGAGGGCCGAAACCGCCAGATCAGAAAGATGTGTGAGCAGTTGGGCCTTGAGGTGGCAAGACTGAAACGGACGGCAATCGGTTCGGTGAAGCTCGGTATGCTCAAACAGGGCGACTGGAGAGAGTTGACCGAGGAGGAAGTCGGAAAACTGATGATTGCCGCAGGACTTGAACGAAAGAAAAAATAATCGGACAAGCCTTAGTAAAATCGTCAAAAATTGTTCCCTGATATTTGACAAATCCTACAAAAAGATATATAATTACTCTATTACGGACATTTATCCGATTTCGGAGGATTCATTCATGATAAGAAGTATGACAGGCTACGGCAGAGCGACGCAAACTGTCGGAGATTTTAATATTTGCGTGGAACTGAAAAGTGTTAACCACCGTTTTCTTGAATTTTCCGCAAGGGTGCCCAGACAATACGGATTCCTGGAAGAAAAATGTAAATCATATATTCAGTCGATGATTGCAAGAGGTAAGGTGGAATGCTTCGTGATGATCGAAGCGTTGGGTGAATCGGACTGTACGGTGGAAATCAATCATTCTCTTGCCAAAGGATACATTGATGCATTGAAGCAGCTTTCCGAAACATACGGTCTTGCCGACGACATCACTGTTTCTTCCGTTGCAAAATATTCGGATATTTTTTCGGTCCGGAAAGCCGAAGCGGATGAAGAAGCTGTCTGGCAATGTGTCAAAACCGTCCTTGATGAAGCAGTTGCCGCATTCATTTCCATGAGGGAAAGAGAGGGCGAAAAGCTTCGTGACGATATTCTTTCCCGCTGTGATCTGATTCTTGATAACGTTGCTTTTATTGAACAGCGGTCACCCGAAACGGTTAAGGAATATAATGCAAAGCTTCTTGAAAGAATGAAAACCGTTCTGGATACGGCGCAGATCGACGAACAGCGAATTTTGCTCGAAGCGGCTGTTTACGCCGATAAAATTGCTGTTGCCGAAGAAACCGTCCGGCTTCGCAGCCACATTTCACAGATGAAGGAATTTCTTGAAAGCGACAAAGCCGTCGGACGAAAAATGGACTTCCTTGTTCAGGAGTTCAACCGAGAGGCAAACACAATCGGTTCAAAGGCTCAGGATATTGAAATTGCCAAGCGTGTCATTGACATCAAGGCTGAAGTCGAAAAAATCAGAGAACAGGTTCAGAATATTGAATAACAGGTGAT
>JBJFHV010000129.1:0-3040 GCA_051894015.1 Acutalibacteraceae bacterium
CAGCACGGGCTCCACCTGCAGATTGGAGATAATCGTAAAATCATCAATCGCCGCTTTCAGCGGAGCCACCAATGTCTGAGAGTCCCAATACAGAACTTTTTCCTCGGGCGCTCTTGCAATCAGGATAAACCCGCCGCCGCTTGAAAGAAAACGCTTCTGGTATTCGTCGGACGACCACATGGCATATTCGTTTGCCGTAAGCTCTTTGCCCTCATATTCGCCCTCCCGGGCACCCGCCATGATGATTACAAGCGGATATTTTGTTTTATCGTTTTTGTCGGTAACCGGTGAAAAAAAGCTGTAATCAATCGCATAGCCGTCCTTTGACGGTCCTTTTCCTCTTGAAAACTGAGCACGCAAAGCGCTCAGTCCGCTGTCTGCGCTGACAGAAGCACAGGTCCCCGCACACGAAGAAAAAATCAACACAAGGCTCAGAATGAAAGCAATCCACCTTTTCATTCTTTCACCACCCATGCAATGATTTATCATTATAGCAAAGAAAGACCCATTTTGTCAAATATAGGGACTGTCTCATTCAGTTTTATCCCAACAGAACGTCGGAAATAAGCATCACGCAAAATCCGACCAGAAGAGCATACGTTGCGCCCTGCTCGTTGTTGTGTGCATGCGTTTCGGGGATCATCTCGTCGCTGATGACATAAAGCATCGTACCGCCCGCAAACGCAAGCGCAAAGGGAAGCACAACAGCGGCGATACTGACCGCAAAATAGCCCAGAAGCGTGCCGATGACTTCAACAAGTCCCGTAATCATCGCACAGACGAAGGTTCTTTTCGGCGAAACGCCGGCGGAAAGAAGCGGTCCGATGATCACCATGCCCTCGGGAATATTCTGCAAAGCGATTCCGCCCGCAATCAGAAGCGCCTTTGATGTATCATCCGAGCCGAACCCGACGCCGGCGGCGATTCCTTCGGGAAGATTATGTATGGCAATCGCCGTCACAAACAAAAGCACCTTGTTTAAATCGGCATTGTTGTGCGGCTCGCTGTCTACCCCCATCAGACGGTGCAGATGCGGAACAAAGCGGTCGATCAGATTCAGACTCAGCGCACCGGCAAAAATTCCGCCGACCGTGATCAGAAGCTTGAACCGTCCGCCGTATTCAAGCGACGGCAGAATCAGCCCGAGCACCGCCGCGGCAAGCATAACCCCCGCCGCAAAAGAGAGAACAATATCGGAAAACTTATGCGATATCTTTTTAAAGGCGAAGCCGATAAGCGAACCGACAACGGTCGACATTCCGACTCCAAGCGCCGTAAGTAAAACAATTTTCATTATCGAAACATTCCTTTCCTTGATTATAAAAAAGTGACAAATTGCGGTTGACAAAGCAAGGCGGCTGTGTGCGGCGAAGCCGCACGTTTGCCGTTTCGAAGAAACGGAAAACAACAAAACCGCAAGGTTTTGTCAGCCGCCGTCCCGCCTTTGGATGAATCCTACCCGAAGCCGACAAGCCTCCCGTCACTTATGATCTACAGACTCCCCTCAGCTGACAAGCCTACTCTGCGGAAAGGAGCCTTCCTTTGGTACAGCGCAAACCCGCGACCGCAATTATTCATTATTCACTATTCATTATTCACTATTCATTATTCATTTGATCATTGAGGTACTCCTCAGCGAAATACGCCGCATTTGCCCCGTCCGAAACCGCTGTTACAACCTGCCGTAAGGCTTTTGTCCGAACGTCTCCGACAGCAAACACACCCGGGATTTCCGTTCTTGTTGTCTCGTCCGCGGGAATATATCCGTTTTCGTCAAGTGTCAGCTTATCTTTCAGAAATTCAGTCGCGGGCTTTCTTCCGATACTGACAAAAACCGCATCGCAGGAAAGTTCTTTTTCCGCGCCTGTTTTCAGATTTTTGATCTTTACCGCCGAAACTCTTTCGTCTGCAACAATTTCACTGACCGTGCTGTCCCAGCAAAATTCGACATTTCCGGCTTTCAGAAGCGGTTCATGATAAATCTTCGTTGCCCGGAGCGTATCTCTGCGGTGAACGAGGATTACTTTTTCGGCGATTCTCGAAAGATAAAGGGCGTCAGCCGCCGCCGTGTTGCCGCCGCCGACAACCACAACCGTTTTGCCTTTATAAAATCGTCCGTCACAATGGGCACAGTAATGAACGCCCTTGCCGACAAGCTGTTTTTCGTTCGCAAGTCCCAGCTCTCTCGGATTTGCGCCGGTCGAAAGAATCACCGTTTTCGCTTTGATTTCGCCCGAGGAGGTGTTGACGGTTTTGATTTTTCCCGTCAAGTCGACCGAAACAACTTCTGCATATTCGGTTTTCGCTCCGAAGCGTTCGGCGCTTTGCTGCATTTTCATGCCGAGCGTAAAGCCGTCCACGCCCTGCTCAAAGCCGGGATAATTATCAATAACATCGGTCAGTGCCATCTGACCGCCCGGCGACATTTTTTCGACAACAACGGTGTCAAGTCCGGCTCTTGCCGCATACAAAGCCGCTGTATAACCGGCAGGACCTCCGCCGATGATCACTGTATCTAAAATCTTTTCCAAGATAATCGCTCCTTTCCCGGGTTTTTGATGATATGTTTAGTATACCATATTTTATCGGTTTTTCCGTGACTTTATCACGAAAGATTTCTTCCGGTTTTTGTATTCCGGTTTCAGTCCGCAATATAAAGCGAAAGTTTTATATATTTCATTCGGGAAGGCAAGCTGCCACGAGGCGGTCGCGTGGCGGTCGCCGGGCGACACCAATCCCGGGGCAGTTTTCATAAAACTTTCACTTGACAGCCCGAGCCGGTCGTGTGACGACGCCAATCCCAGGGTACATGGTGCTTGATTGAAAGCAGAGTGCCCGAGCCGGTTAGTTGAGCGTTAAATTTTAGTTTGTTGGGGTAAACAGCCGTCCCCTTTAGGGGAAGGTGGCGGCGAAGCCGTCGGAAGGGGCTCTGACCTCTACCGCTCTGGTTATCTTGTCTTATCTATCGGTCAGTTTGTTCTTCTCTGCTATAACTTCTTCTATGTCTTTACTTTTGCGCTAATGCCGCGCGGGCACATAC
>JBJFHV010000130.1:0-3025 GCA_051894015.1 Acutalibacteraceae bacterium
GTCAGTAAAGAATTTCTTGATAAAATAGAAAACATCTGAAAGATAAGCGATAATAGCTAACATGGTGATTCAACTCCTTTCTTTTATGATTTTCGGGGAGTTTCATTGCGATATTTTGTCAATCAATGGAGGCTGTCATTACCAGACATCGACCATTTTGTAGCTGATATAACATGTTGTACCGTTTACAACGATCTTGTACCAATAGCCGTCAAAACTCAAAACGTCAAATTCCTGACCTTTGTAAACCTGGAAAAGAACGTTGTTGTCTGTCTCTTTGTTCGGTGTGGAACGGACATTTGCACTGCTGGCGGTAACCACACCGTGAGTGGCGCTGTAGCTGCCTGATTTCGCCGGCGGGTTGCCGAACGTGATGCGGGAAGATTTGACATAACCGTGCAAATCATAACCGTTTCCGCTGTCGGTGGAGATATAATACCAGGATCCGATTGACCCTTGAACAGTTACGGCGTCTCCGTAATAAAGCATATTGGCTTCGCGCTTGTAGCTGTTTTCATCGGGCTGAGAAAAGATATAACAGGACTTGACGCTGCACCATGCATTCCGGGCGGAGCTTTGGCTGTAGCCGGAAAAAGAACGGGGGTCGGCATATTGGAAGCCGTCACGGTCTGTTGAATAAATAATATTGATGTCGCCGTTCACATTGATGTTGTTTCCGTTGGCGGTGTTATCGACATCAGAGGACTTGGTCGTATACTTTTCTTCGGCAAGAGTTGTTTTGTCCTCCTTGCTGCTGGTGAACGAAACATTGCTGACTTTGACATATCCGATCTGTCCGCCGTATGATATTTTAGCCCAATCGGAATCAATTTCATATACGGAAATCGGCTCATCGTCAAACATTTTGGCAATAACGGTATCTTCGTCTTTTTCGGAACAAAGATCAGCGGCTTCTTCGCCGTCTGCAACCTGAATATAGCCTACGGTTACGTTTGTCTTTTTGTTTGTTTCTTCGGCTGAGCTGATTTCGTTATCTGCCGCCTTGATGTCTGATTCCTTGTCGCTTTTGGCGCAGGAAGAAAAAGCAAACAGAAGTGAGAATGCTAAAAGAATTGTAATTAATTTGCCGGATTTTTTCATATTGATCCTCTCTTTTTTCATATTGTTTTTGATGAACTGGAATTTTCACACTATTTATTAATACAATGTTAACACCCATCGGTTACAAAGTCAATATATATTTGTTAAATAAATCCTAATAAAGCGTCATACTTTTGTCAAGCTTTCTAGCTGCTCATTCAGCTCCTGCCATTCAAGCATCAATTCCTCCTGATTTTGCGTATTCTCGTTGAGCTGATTGGTCAGCTCAAGAATTTTTTCGTAATCGGCCGCATTGTCCGGGTTGTTGATCTGATGCTGAAGAGCGTCCGCTTTTTCGTCAAGCTCGTCAATTTGTTTTTCGAGTCTTGCAATTTTTCCTTTGGTTCGTCTGATTTCGCTTTCATGCTCTTTTTGCCTTTTGTAGGCGTTCTCTTTCGACTTTTCCGGCGCCTTTACGGGCTTTTCCGTTTTGGTTATGTGCTCGACATAGGAATCATAATTTCCGATGAAGCTTTCGGCTCCGTCTTTGCCGAGACGAATGATTCTCGTAGCAAGGCGGTTGATAAAATAACGGTCATGAGAGACGACAAGAAGTGTGCCGTCGTAGTCGTCAAACGCACTTTCAAGTGCTTCTCTTGATTTGATGTCAAGATGGTTGGTCGGCTCGTCAAGGATCAAAAAGTTTGCGCCCGAAAGCATCAGCTTCAAAAGTGCGACCCTTGCTTTTTCTCCGCCGCTTAATTTGTTCATGATTTTGAAAACGTCCTCACCCTTGAACAAAAAGGCGGCCAATGCCCGTCTGACTTCGCTTTCGTTCATGGAACGGTAACTGTCCCAGACCTCGTCGAGAACGGTTTTGTCAGAGCTTAGCTCCGCAAGAGACTGATCGAAATAGCCGATTTTAACGCCGGCTCCCGGAATGACTCTTCCGCTGTCGCGGCGAAGATAGCCGAGAATAATTTTTAAAAGCGTTGATTTTCCGCATCCGTTTTCGCCGACAATGAAAACCCGTTCGAGTCGTTTGATGTGAAGATCCACGTTTTTGAAAAGCTCTTTTCCGTCGAAGCTTTTGGCAAGCGACTGACAGATCAGTACATCGTTTCCGCTGACTTCGCAAGCGGTGAAGTGAAAGCGGATCGACGAAAGCTCACTTTCCGGCTTTTCGAGTCCGTCAAGAAGCCTGTCAATCGACTTTTGCTTGGAGGCGATTGTGATATAGTTTCTCTCACGGTTAAAACGCTTTTGCTGTTCAATAATGCCCTCGATGCGGTGTACCTCGTTCATGGTGTTGTCGAAATGCCGCTGTTCGCTTTTCTGCCGTTCCTCTTTTAATTCGCTGTACCGTGAGTAGTTGCCGTTTGCCTGATAAAAATGACCTCTTTCCAATTCAAAGGTACGGTTGGTGACTTTGTTGAGAAAGTATCGGTCATGGGAAATGACAATAAAGCTGCCCGAAAAATCGCAAAGCCAGTTTTCAAGCCAGTTAACGCTTTTGATATCGAGATGATTTGTCGGCTCGTCAAGAAGCAGGAAGTTTGCACCCGACAAGAGAAGCTTGCAAAGACTGACCTTTGATTTCTGACCGCCGCTTAAAAGTGAGCAGGGGAGGTTCATGTCGCTTTCACAAAAGCCCAGACCTAAAATAGCCGAACGGGCGAGACTTTTATAGGTGAGTCCGCGGTTATTTTCGTATTCGGTGTGTAAATTCTGCTGCTCAATCAGAAGCCTTTCATCAACAGAACCCGAATTGATCAGAGACTGTATTTCTTCGAGTCTGTTTTCAATTTCAAAAAGTCTTGCAAAAACGGTCATGACTTCATCGTAAAGGGTAAGATCCGAGCCGGACAGTGCGTGCTGCTGCATATAGCCGACTTTCGTGTTCTTTCCGATTGAAACAAGACCGTCCGATGCGGCTTCTTCGCCGGTCAAAGCCTTGAAAAGCGTTGTTTTTCCGGCTCCGTTG
>JBJFHV010000131.1:0-3021 GCA_051894015.1 Acutalibacteraceae bacterium
TCGGAAAGATTTACATAACCGTCAGTATATGCGAAAACCGGCTTGTCCGGATCAAGATACGGGACAAGGGCTGCGGAATCGAGGATATCAAGCAAGCCATGACTCCGCTGTTTACAACGGCGGGAGGAGAAAGAGCCGGCCTCGGCTTTGCCGTAATGGAAAGCTTTACGGACAAGGTAAAGGTCAGCTCTGTCCCCGGAAAAGGAACAACCGTAACTTTGTATAAGCATATCGGCGGCAAAGATGAGGCAGTCTCTAAAAACTCCGGGCATTTGGCATAGTGCACAAATGATGTCGGATTGTGAACGACAAAGACGGCATTGGTTGTGCGCTGCGACGAATGCCGGGACGTTTTCAGTGGCTGCATGTAACGGGAGGGCTTTGCCTTGAAAGAAAGAAAAGAAAACCGACAGAAGCTGATAAGCGAAAACCTGGGGCTTGTACATTCCTGCGCCAATAAATTTCGCGGACGCGGAACCGAATATGACGATCTGTTTCAGGCCGGCTGTGTCGGGCTGATCAAAGCGGCAGACAACTTTGACGAAAGCCGCGGCTTTGCTTTTTCGACCTATGCCGTGCCGGTCATTCTCGGCGAGATCAGACGGATTTTCCGCGACTGCGGTCCGGTAAAAATCGGTCGGACACTGAAAGAACGTTCCCGTGCCGCCTTAAAAGTGCAGGGAGAGCTTTCGGTTAAGCTCGGAAGAGAAGCAACAATCAGCGAATTGGCAAAAGAGCTTGACATTGATGTTTCACAGGCGGCAGAGCTGATCACCGTATCCATGCCGACGGTTTCGCTGACAAGCTGTTTTGAAGATCACGACGAACAACAATTTGATATTCCGACCGAATCCCATGAGCAGCAGGTTTCGGACAAGCTTGCTTTGCGGGCAGTTCTCGACTCACTTGAAGAAAAGGACCGGGCCTTAATTGAACTGCGCTACTTTTCGGGTCTTACCCAGGCAAAAACGGCAGACCGGTTGGGAATGTCTCAGGTTCAGGTGTCGAGAAGAGAAAAAGCCATTCTCAGCAAGATGCGTGAAAGCATGGTCTGACGAGGATTCGGCGGTATAGTGGAAATTTTTTTGAAAGTGTGCTATACTGTTTAAAATCAAGAATGTTAGGAGAATCAGCGTGAAAAGACTCAAGACGTTTTGCGTATTTTTTCTTGCGGTTACCGTTATAGCAAGCCTTGGCGCCTGTTCGTCAAAAAAAGCGGGCGTGACTTCCTATTCGTACGAATCCTCAAAATCTTCGGTTTCCAAGACTGCCGGCAAGGAATACTATATTTCTCAAAGTGACCGGCAATCGCTTGAAAAGCTTACCTCTTCGGGTACAAGTCTTATCTATTTCGACAAAAAGACCTACGGCGTCAGCATTTATGACCTCAACAGCAAAAAGCTCTGGAGCAGTCTTCCGGAAACCTACCGTTCCGAACAGCCGTCCGTCGTAAGCCTTGACGTTGTTGCCGACGGAAAAAGCTATACCCTTTCATCTCAGACCGACTGCGTTGTCCAAAAAGGCGCCCTTTATGAAAAAGGAGAAAACAGCGTGACGGTCAATTACAGCTTTCGCAAATCGCTCGACAGCGGCGTAAGAATCAGCCTCACCGTTCCTGTCGTGTTTCAAGTTGAGCAAGGCGTTCTGTCGGTAAGCGTTGACTGCGGAAAAATCGAAAACGAGGATAACTCGGACAGCGTTTTTGTCCGCTCCCTTTCCCTGTTGAATTATTTCGGAGCCGGAAGCGACGGAATTGACGGCGATTTTATTTTTGTTCCTGACGGCTGCGGTGCCGTGATCGACACAAGCAAAACAGCAGAAAAGTTTTCACCGGTCACCGTTCCCGTGTATTCGTCCGACGGCGGAAAATACCTTGCAAAAGTACCGTGCTTTGCAATCAAGTCCGGCAACAGCGCCTTTGCCGCCGTGATTGAAAGCGGCGACGCCATCAGTGCGCTTCATGTAGACAGAGCAAGGAAAGATAACGGCTATAACCGTATCGGTGCTGTCTTTACCCTGACGGAAACCGAAACCGACAAGGAGACGAAAACGCTTCTTGTCTCCGACCGCTCCTACGGCGGCGAAATCAAAATCTCCTACCGTTTCCTTTCCGGCGATGCGGCAAACTATTCGGGAATTGCCGCCGCCTGCCGTGAAGCACTGACAAGAAACGGTGTTCTGAACTTCAGCTCCGATACCGAGCAAGCGGAGCTTCCTATGCTTCTTGAACTTTCGGGCAGTGACTACGCCCCGGAAAACGGTAAGCTTACCTCTCTTACAGGCTTCAACGAAGCGCAGGAGATTCTTTCTCTTTTGCGTGGCAAGGGAATCGGCAATATGTATGTCCGCTACTGCGGTATTTTTTCCGACGGACCGCTTCAATCCTCCCTTTCCAAGCTGAAGCTTTCCTCTTCTCTCGGCTCCAGGTCGGATTTCAGAAATCTGCTTGATTATGCATCATCTCAAAATATAAAAATCTTTGCGGACGCCAATCTCGTTTCGGGCAAGGACAACAAAAAAAGCAAATCCGCTGTTTCTCTTTCCGGCGAAGCGGCCGCAGTTTCTTACAGCAGTCTTACGTCTTTTTCGGCTTCAAGCGGTGTAACCTCCCGTTTGATTTCACCCGGCCAGATCGAAAACAGCGCAAACCGCATCATCGCTTTCGGCAGAGATATGAATCTGGACGGTATCTCTCTTTCCGACGCGGGAAAGCTTCTTTATTCCGATTTTTCGACTGAAAACGGTTCCGACCGTCAGACTGTCCGCTCCTTTATTGCCGCCGAGTCCGATGCGGTTTCCTCAAGCCTTTCGCTGATGGTGGACTCCCCTGCGGTTTACAGCTTGAAATATGCCCGAGCAGCGGTCAATCTCCCCGATGAAAGCGAAGTCGGAAATCTCGAGGGTGCCTCTGCTGTTCCGTTTTTGCAAATTCTCCTGCACGGTCTTTGCGACTATTCGGGAAAGCCGTTAAATCTTTATAAAAACTTTGAAACCGGACTTTTAAAGGCGGTTGAATACGGA
>JBJFHV010000132.1:0-3021 GCA_051894015.1 Acutalibacteraceae bacterium
AAAGCTAGAGTCGTCATCTGTATTCCGTCGGGCGTTACCGAGGTTGAAAGAAGAAATGTGCATGATGTTGCGATTGAAGCCGGGGCAAAATATGTAAGCCTGATCGAAGAACCGATGGCGGCGGCGATCGGTGCGGGACTTCCCGTAAGCGACGCAATCGGCAGTATGGTCGTCGATATCGGCGGCGGAACGAGCGAGGTTGCCGTGATTTCGCTCGGTGATATTGTTACATCCTGCTCATTGCGTGTTGCCGGTGATACCTTCGATAACGCGATTGTTCAGTATATCCGGAAAAAGTATAATCTTCTTGTCGGAGACAGAACGGCGGAGGATATCAAAATCAAGATCGGCTCTGCCTATGAATATGACGGAGAGGGTAAAATGGAAGTCAAAGGCAGAAATCTTGTTGACGGACTTCCGAAAACCATTACCGTCACAAGTCAGGAGATCAGAGAAGCGCTTTCCGATTCGATCAATCAGATTCTTGATACCATTAAGGACACGCTTGAAAAAACACCGCCGGAGCTTTCCGCCGATATCATTGATCAGGGTATCATGCTCACGGGCGGCGGCGCCCTGATCCGCGGAATTGATAAGCTGATTTCCGAACAGACGGGAATTCCCGTCAATATTGCGGACAATCCGCTTGACTGCGTTGTTGACGGAGCGGGAATTTATCTTGAATCCGATGTCCTCGGGAAAATCGGTAAAAGATTTTAAGTTAAACTGCTTTTCACTTGTATAATAAATACCGAAAGGAGCCGTGTGCCCGTCGGCATACGGAATAGATCTATGCGACATTTTTTTAAAAGTGTGCGCTTTCGTGTTTTTGCTCTTGTTATCTGTGCGCTGCTTTGCGGTATGATTGTTGCCGTGGCGACAGAAAATCCGTCCTCGCCGTTAACCTCGGCTGTCGGTACGGTTGTCGGACCGATGCGGAAAGCGGCCTCGGCGGTTGCGGAAAAGTTCAGCTGGTTTAAAGACAGCTTTGCTTCGGCCGGTGCTTATAAGAACGAAAACGAAAGACTGAAAGAAAAGGTTGCCGAATACGAAAGCCGTCTTGCCGGATATGATGAGGCAATGCACAAGCTTGAATCGTATGAGACAATACTCGAAGTGAAAGAAAAGAATCCGGATTTTTCGATTGTTCCGGCGGATATTATCGGAACGGATTCATCGGATATTTTTTCGTCAATCATTATTAATAAAGGATCTTCGGACGGCGTTAAGGTCAACGACCCGGTCATCTACGGCAACTATCTTGTCGGCGTAGTGAAAAAAGTCAATTATTCTTACAGCGTCATTGAGTCCATTCTCAATCCGTCCGTGAATGTCAGTGCTATTGAAAGCAAGACCCGTGAGGCGGCCTATATTACGACTGATACACAGCAATCCGAAGAGGGAAAATGTATTCTTGCCGGACTTGACAGAACGACAGAGATTTCCCCGGGCGGAATTGTTCTGACCTCGGGGATCGGAGGAATCTATCCGTCGGGACTGATTATCGGAACCGTTTCTCAGGTTTTAAGAAGCGATATTGATATTTCAAGCTATGCCATTGTAACGCCCGGAGCGGATATCCGTTCGCTCGAGGATGTTTTTGTCATAACGGCTTTTGACGGTCAGGGAGTCGAAACGATTGAATAAGGAGGGAAATAACGGTGAAGCGTTCGGATAACAGACTGCTTATTTTGCGGCATATTATTTTTGCCGCCTTAATTGTTTTTGCCGCAGTTATTCAGCAAACCGATTTTTTCTTTTCTTCCGTCGGCGGAGCGAGACTGATTCTGCTGACCCCTCTGACTGTTGCAATCGCTATGCACGAAAGAAGCATCCCGGCGTTGTTTCTGGGTCTTTTTGCCGGCGTTCTCTGGGACAGTGCAAGTATTACGGTTGACGGCTTTTATGCGGTTTTGCTTGCAACGACGGGGTTTGTCTGCTGTGTGCTTGTTATCCTGAAGCTTCGGAATAATATTTTTTCCTGTCTTTTGCTCAGCTTTCTGTCACTTTTGACAGTCGTAACGGTTTACTGGCTTTTATTTTTTGTCGTGAAAGGCTACGGAAGCTATTTCTATGTTTATATGAAGTATTATTTTTCTTCCGCGGTTTATTCAATGCTCTTTGTCTTACCGATTTATTATCTTGTCAGAGCTGTTTTCAGAATGACCGCACCCGAAAGAAAGAGAATTAACTATTGATAAATTTAACTGAAAGGAAAAACCGATGAAAAACAAGTCTGGTAAAAAAAGAGAAGCGGTGATAACGGCAATAGTTGCCGTGGTTTTTGTCGTTTTTCTGATTAATCTTTTCAGAATACAGATTTTTCAGGCGGAGGGTCTGAAAAACTCGGCTGTTACAAGCGTAACCGTCAAGGTGGACGCCACAAGAGGAGAAATATTCGACTGTAACGGAAATCCGCTTGTTACCAACAAGCAGGTCAATACCATCGTGTTTCACTATCAGACCTTTCCGCCCGGAAAAGATGCCGAAGGAAGAAATTCCGTTATTTCCGGTCTGATATCGCTTTTTTCACGCTATAACCTTGAGTGGAAAGATAATCTTCCGATCGAAGTGACTGCTTCGGGACAGCTTGCCTTTTCAAAGGACAAAGAGGCGGAAATTGAGTATCTGAAATCGTCGGCTTTTTTGAATCTGAATTATTATGCTGATGTCAATGACTGCTTTAATGCCCTTATCGAGCGGTATTCGCTTCAGGGATACAGCAAAAAGCAGGCAAGAGATATTGCTTCCGTTTATTACTCGATGAGAAAGGACGGCTTTAATACCGGAACACCGTATGTTTTTGCAACCGATGTTTCAAACGAGGTGGTTGCCGTTATCAAGGAGAACAGCAGCACGTATATCGGTGTTGATGTTCAGGTGAAAAGTGAAAGAGAGTATATCGACGGCTCTATTGCTCCGCATATCATCGGCTATGTGGGTTCCATAAGCCCCGAGGAATACGAAAAGAAAAAGGATGAGGGGTATTCGCTCAACGATGTAATCGGAAAAAGCGGAATT
>JBJFHV010000133.1:0-3016 GCA_051894015.1 Acutalibacteraceae bacterium
GAAATGAATTTTGACAAGCTTTCCGTCCTTATTGACGGTTGCCGTAATTACCGTATTCGGGTAATGCATATTCGCTTCCGTAAAGGTAACGCCGGAAAGATCAAGTGAGGTGAGATCAAGATATCCGTATGCGTTTGAATGATACTGCGGAACAGGAGATTCGTATGTAGTATCTTCGGGATTGAGCGCGATTGTATAAACCGTGTTTTCTCCTTCTTTTGCCGCCGTTGCGTTCTTAACGCCGGCTTCGGGAAGATTGAAGTTTTTGGCCTTGGGCGGAATAACATCGTTCGGTGTGACGGTTGCGCCGTCGTCGGCTTCCTTGCCCTCGGCGTCGATACCGACAGCCTGCCCGCCGGTAAATTGATAGGTTATCGTTTCCTCACCGGCCAGCTTGTTTATGATGTTGTTGATCGTATTGACTGCGGCCTTAACACTGCAATCGGTAACTTTGATTGTAACGATTTCTGTCTTGACGGCTTTCATGTTTTGTTCTGCTTTTGCGGCATTGAGTGCCGAGGCAACCTTTTCAACGATCTGCGTTTTTGAAAGTGCTACGGGATCTTCTTCGCTCGCTTTGGTTGTATTATCGGCCGCTTTTTTCGTTGTTTCACCGTTGTCGGTAACAGTCGTACCGTCTTGTGCGACGGTGGTTTCCGCAGCAGTGGTCAACGCAGAAGTTTCAATCGGAATCGTTGTTGTTTCCGGCGCAGCAGTGCTTGACGGCGTATTGATAACAGGAACCGCTGCGGTGGTTTCACTGTTGATTTTTTTCTTTTCACGGTAACCGCCGATTTCAAATCCCATCAGGAAAAACCAAACGGCAAGAACAACGGCAATAACTGCCTTCACTTCTTTTTTCATAATTTATAATCGCTCCTTGATTGCAAAAACAAAGTTGATGCAAAATGATTCAAACCGAAAGGCGGATTGACAAAAATAGACACAAAAGCCTTTTCATTCGGTTATATTATAACATACATAATTTTTATGTTTTTGTCAATAAGAATCGTATAAATTTCATAAATTTTTGACATTATCCTCCGTGTGATTTTTCCTTGCTATTTCATTGATCTTCATAAGAATCAAGGAGCCGCCGCCTTGAGTGCAGAACAAAAAGTTAAGCTGCATTTGTTCCCTGTATTCCCGAAAAATCAAAAGATGAGTCAAACAGGCCGAAAATATCATTTACGAGATTCTCAGCAAACGTTTCCCGTCCGAAATTGATTTCGATATAACCGCCGGCATTGGTGTTTCCGCTTTCATCAATAAAATAATCTTCGGGAATATAAAGGTAATACCGCGTGTTGTGTTCAACAGGCTGATTGTCAAGCCGGATCAGAATGTTTGTTTTTTCGCTGTCAACAACGATACCCACACCGGAAAGACCGCCGAGAAGCCCGGATATTCCGGAATCAAGTGCGGCTTTGCGCTTTGTCTCGCCGGAAAACCATGCCCTGACATTGTCTTTGCCGATTTCATAAAGTACGGTGCGGTTATCCTCTTCGTCAACCGAGCAAAGACTGATATTATCTTCGCAGTCGGCAAAAGCCGTAAAACGATTGTCAAGACACACCGCCGCCGCACCTTTGCCGAAGGTCTGACAGAAAAAAGCAAAGTATGTTTTTTCCGGATTGATTTCAACTTTTGGGTTTTGCTGTTTTTGGTAATCGGCACGAGCGCCTACTCCGGCAGTGATCAGAATTGCCGAAGCTAAAACAGCAGTTATTGCAAAAAGAATGACTTTTTTCATAATATCAGCCTCCGTTTAATGATTCAAAACAGAATCCATCATCATAGCAAAAGCATCGCCTGCTTTGTCATACAGCTCTGATGTGACTGCAAACGCATATTCTTCTCCCTTTGTCCATTTCAGCAGAACATACACAACCTGTATCCAGCCGAAAAGAAACAGGGCCGGTATGGTGGTCGCCGCCATTGTGATTCCTCCTTTTCTTTAATTGTTTACGCCCATATTCCGTGCATAATTTATATTCTCTTCGTTGCCGTACTTTTCGGCAATCTCATAAACCGTGTCGCCGTTTTCGTCGGTCGTTCTGACGTCCATGCCCTTTTCATTGAACAGCTTGAGCGTATCGCTCGAGCAAAAGGCCGCCGAAAAGAAATAGGCAATCCGGTCGTTGAGGGTTCCGAGACTTTCTCTTTTGCTTAAAAGCGAAACAACTTCGTCGGAGTTGCCTAAAACGGCATTTTCCACAAGCGGATCCAGTCCCGTTGAGCCGAATTTTTCTTGAACAGCCTTTGCGATATCGCGTATACTGCGATAGGAAAGCAGATTCATGGATTTCATCGCATAATTCAAAACGTCCTCGCTGACAAAAACACTGTTTTCAAGAAGCGAACCGATCAGACGGTCATCGCCTTTGGAAATCGCAGTGATCAGGGGGTTTGACTGTGTACCTTGTAAGGTGGTCTGAAGCGAAGTCGGGGACGATGTTGTCGGCGGCTTGTCTTTTGAAAGCGTGAGAGCCAGCACAGCCGCAAGAATAACCATACATATACAGGCGGCCGCAGCGGCGATACGCCGGAACGTTGAAGAAGAAAGCTTCTTCTTTTTTTCAAGACCAACCTTTTCGAAGGTTATTTCTTTGATTGCCGCAAGCTGTTTCGGATCCGTTTCGCAGTCGTATTTTTCAATAAGCCGGCTCATATCCTCGGCATTTAATTCGGCAAACGGATTGATTTTAGCCACACAGAACACCTCCCAGCATTTCCCGAAGCTTCTTTTTCGCCCGGGAAGCGCGTTTCGTGACCGCTTCATGGGTCATTTTCAGATCTTTTGCAATATCTTTTGCGGTTTCACCGAAAAGATACCGTCTGATGATAATTGTCGAGTCCGGCTCGCCTAAGCTTTCGATCGCCTGCCGGACTGTCCGGCTTCTCTCGTTCTTTTCAACGTCGTCACACCCGAAAATCAGATTTTCGTGATCATCAAGACTGATGATGTTGCCGCTGTTTCGCGCTTTCAGCTTGCGCAAAAACGAGATCGCGTTAT
>JBJFHV010000134.1:0-15256 GCA_051894015.1 Acutalibacteraceae bacterium
GGATGGGTTCACACCGTCGGACTGAAAAGCAATGGTACGGTTGTGACTGTTGGCAACAATGAAGGCGGTCAATGCAATGTATCAGGTTGGAAAGATATCGTTGCCGTTGCGGCGGGAGGCGTGCACACCGTCGGAGTGAAACGCGACGGTACGGTTGTATCTGCAGGAGAAAATAAATATGGTCAATGCAATGTATCAGGTTGGACGGATATTGTTGCCGTTGCTGCAGGAAACTATCACACTGTCGGTCTGAAAAGTGACGGTACGGTTGTGGCTGTCGGTTATAACAATTATGGTAAGAGCTATTTATCAGGCTGGATGGATATTGTTGCTGTTGCGGCGGGAGCGTATCACACTGTTGGTCTGAAAAGGGACGGAACGGTTGTGGCAACCAAACACAGAGGTATTCCGGGTGACTATCACGGTCAATGTGAGGTGTACGGCTGGACGGATATTGTTGCTGTTGCGGCGGGAGGTGAGCACACCATCGGACTGAAAAGAGACGGTACGGTTGTGGCTGTTGGTTATAATAAGTTCGGTCAATGCAATGTTGAAGATTGGAAACTGTTTGATAATTTTGATAATTTTGAAAGCGAACGGTCACAAAGAATTCCTGAAACCAAACAAAGGCGCATTGCATATCGTTCCCAAGGTCTCTGTCAGCACTGCGGCGGAAAATTCAAAGGCCTGTTCACAAAGAAATGTTCAAACTGCGGAAAAGAAAAAGACTATTGATGATGGAGTATTATATAAATGATATACGGAAGATTTAAATGGAGTCAATTCCCTGAATTGGATAATTGTTTAGATCTGGAAAATTATATGAAATTAACAATGAAGAATAAGAATTCAAATAAAAAGTACCGTTACAACAGAGCTTTTCAACACAATTGTTTTTTTCATTATACCAAGTTGTCAAATATCGAAAAGATTTTTGGAAATCATTGTTTTCTTCTTTTTAACCTTGGATCTTCAAATGATCCGCTTGAAAATAAGATTGAAAACAAGGATTCAATATTTACCCTTTGCTTCAGTACGGGAATAAATGAGAACTTACCGTTATGGTATCTATATTCAGGTGTTGACGGAAAAGGCGGATGCTTGTGTTTCACAAAATCTCAAATATATAGTCTTATTTATGAAGGGGAATACTTTTTAGCACAAGTAGATGATAATAAGACGATCATAGATAGAATTCCGATAAAACTGAACGAAGATTTTTCTTGCGAAATCGGTGATGTTGTTTATATGAAAAAAAACGGGGATTTTGTTGATCTAAAGTATAATACAATGACGAATCACAACAAAATTTCAGTTGAAGAATTTGAAAAATTCAAGAGAAATAATCCCGAATTTGTAAAAAGTTTAATTTGGTTTTATGAAAAAGAAACACGATTTGTTGTCAGACTTACAGATAAAGGAAAAGCAAAGTTGAAAGATAATAAAAAGTATGCTGTTATTTTGTCTTTTGCTAAATTACCCAAGACATATGAAAAAATTAAATTGAAGCTTGCACCGGAAGCATGTCTACAAGAAATCACAAATGAAGGTAAGTGTATAGAAAAAGATGCTCAAAAGCTTGAGTCGATAAGTAAATATCCTAATATAAAAAAATGGATATATGCCACAAGTAATTGTTCAAACAGTGATTATGTCGGTCAGATTAAAATGAATTTATGCGGCAGATGTGATAAACTAAAAAAAGTTGATGGAGGAAAATAAAATGTCAAAATTTGTAATCGAATGTCCGCAATGCCATAACTACACCATGGCGTCCAAGGTGTTCAACCGTCATGTGACGTGCACCTGCGGTTATGAAATCTCGGTCAAAAACGACAGAATGGCGGCTAAGGAGTGTCCGCACTGCCATAACACCGTTATCTATGACCAGGCGAAGGGCGAAAAGGCGGTCTGCCCCGTCTGTAAGGAGCCGATCAACACTACGGAAAGCATGAAAAATGCCGTCGAGATTCACTGCCCGTCCTGCGCGTGCGAGCTTGTGGTGGACAAAAGCGGCACGGAATACACCTGCCCGCTTTGCGAGACGAAAATCGACGTTCAAAAGCAGATTGCCAAGCAAAAGGTGAAAAATCAGGGACTTGCCAGCGTTATCAAATATGAGGGCGGAAACGACACCCTTGTATGGAAGCACCCGATTGAGGACTTCAATCTCGGCTCACAGCTGATTGTTCACGAATCGCAGGAGGCGATCTTCTTCCGTGACGGACAGGCGCTCGACCTCTTCGGCGCAGGCCGCTACACGCTTGCGACGCAGAATCTGCCCGCTCTCGAAAAGCTGTATCAGCTTCCGACGAACGCCGACGAGGTTTTCCATTCCGAGGTTTACTTTATCAACCTGACGACCCAGATGGGCATCAAATGGGGCACAGATTCGAAGGTACGGCTGTTTGACCCGGCTTCGGGATTACATATCGAAATCGGTGCCTGCGGTCAGTTCAACCTGCGTGTCATCAATTCAAGAAAATTCGTCCTCAAGGTTGTCGGAACTGCCGGATCGTTTACACAGGAGGAGGTTTTCGGTGATTATCAGAACACCACAGAAGACGGCAACACCGTCAGCAAGGCTTACAGCGTCAAATCCGCCGTCAGCCACTTCAAGGCGCTGATTATCTCCAAGGTCAAGGCGTTCCTTGCCCGGGCGATCAAGGAAAACGGCATCAATATTCTTGAGGTAGACGAAAGAATCGACGAGATTTCCGAATATCTTCGCGTAAAAATCAATGAGGTGCTCGAGGAATACGGTCTGACGATGCCCGAATTTTTCGTCACAAGTATTATGACGCCCGACAATGACCCGAATTTTGCAAGACTTCGTCAGCAGTTCGCCGAAAAAACGCTGCGTGTCCGCGAAGAAGAGGTCAGACGTGCCGAAGCTGAAGCCGCGCAGGCAAGAAAGATGGTCGAGGCGCAGACCGAAGCGCAGATGAAGATCGTCGGCGCACAGGGAGAAGCGGAATCGCTGAAAATCAAGGCGCAGGCAGAAGCGGAAGCGTATAAGGCGCAGGCCTTTGCCGAAGCGGAGGAAATGCGCGCCAAGGGCTACACCTACAGCCAGGAAACCGCACGAATGGTCGGCATGGAAGCGATGCAGAACGGCATCACCGGCGGCGCATCGGGCGCAGGCGGCGGAATCGGCGACATTGCGTCCCTCGGCGTAACGCTCGGCGCGATGGGCGGCGTAATCGGCATGACAAAAGAATCCCTAAGCCCGATTATGGGCGCGGCAGGCGACATCGGCGAGGGCATCGGCAACGTGGTAGCCGGAAAGAACGACACATGGGACTGCGCTTGCGGCACCAAGGGCATCATGGGCAACTTCTGCAGTAACTGCGGAGCCAAAAAGCCGGATCCCGTGGAAACGTGGGACTGCGAATGTGGAAACAAGGGCATTACCGGCAACTTCTGCTCTGACTGCGGCGCGAAAAAGCCTGAACCGCCGAAGACGTGGGACTGCGTCTGCGGCAACAAAGGAATCACGGGCAACTTCTGCTCCAACTGCGGCGCAAAAAAGCCCGAGGAGCCGGCAACATGGGACTGTGAATGCGGAAATAAAGGCATCACCGGAAAATTCTGTGACAACTGCGGAAAAGCGAAGGAGGAATAAGCAATGAAAAACGGTTCGAATAAGAATACAATCAAAAATGTTGCAATCTTTATTATTGTGCTCATAATTTTTAATGTTATATTTTTTGCAATCCCGTTTATGCACACCGCAACCTTCTGGGGCGCATACATATTCGGTACAATCGCTATATTGGCTCAGATCGGTGTTGCTGCGTTGTCTTACATTAACACAAATACATTAAAGAAAAAAGTTTATGCTTTTCCGATTGTCCGCATGGGAATAATTTATCTTGCGGTTCAGCTTGTCATTTCACTGGCCTTTTCCGCTGTCAGCACGTTTTATGACAAGCTTCCCGGCTGGATTATCTATGTTGTCAGCGTCATTGTTCTTGGCGTGTTTACGATTCTTGTGCTTCTTACCGACACAACACGGGATAAAATTCTTGAAATTGAAGAGGAAGAAGAGCGCCAGACGGCGCAGATCAAAACATTCCGGGTCAACATTGATTCTATCACGCGCGGCGTTGACGATCCCGGGCTTCTTAAAACGCTTCAGAAGCTCAGTGATACGGCAAAATACAGCGACCCGGTGTCGAGTGAGCCGTTATATCCGATTGAAGCGGAAATCACCGAAAAAATCGACGAGCTTGGCAATCTGATTCAGGCAGGAGACATTGAGGAAGCAAAAACGCTTGCGGAAAAAGTCATCGACCTGTTCGAGGACAGAAACGCGCAGTGTAAGATGTATAAGACAAAATAAAAAAGGGGTAACGGAGGAAAAAATCATGGCAATTTTCAAATGCAAAATGTGCGGCGGCGATCTTGAAGTCGCCGAGGGAGCAAACATCACAGAATGTGAATACTGCGGTACGAAGCAGACCGTGCCGACCGCAGACAACGAAAAAAAGGTCAACCTCTTCAACCGCGCGAACAGATTACGGCTCAACAACGAGTTTGACAAGGCGGCGGCGGTTTACGAAAGCATTGTTGCGGAGTTTCCCGAAGAAGCGGAAGCGTACTGGGGCTTGTGTCTTTGCAATTACGGAATAGAATACGTTGACGACCCTGTCACGTCAAAGAAAATCCCGACCTGTCACCGTTCATCCTTTGACAGTCTCATGGATGACAGCAACTTTGAAATGGTTATGGAATATGCGGATGCGGTTTCCAGAAAACAGTACCGCGAAGAAGCCAAGCAGATTGAAGAAATCAGAAAGGGCATTATTGAGGTTTCATCCAAAGAAGAGCCTTATGATATTTTCATTTGTTACAAAGAAACCGACGATAACGGGGACAGAACCGTTGACAGCACGATTGCGCAGGACGTCTATGACGCGCTGACGCAAAAAGGCTACCGCGTGTTCTTTTCAAGAATATCGCTGGAAGACAAGCTCGGCATTGAATATGAACCGTATATTTTTGCCGCGCTCAACAGCGCCAAAATCATGCTCGCCTTCGGCACGGATTACGAATACTATAACGCGGTGTGGGTCAAGAACGAATGGTCAAGATTCTTACGGCTTATCGCTTCGGGTCAGAAGAAATATCTGATTCCGTGCTATAAGAATATCGACGCTTACGATATGCCGAAGGAATTTGCTAAGCTTCAGGCGCAGGACATGGGCAAGGTCGGCGCGATTCAGGATCTTGTCCGGGGGATCGAAAAGCTGATCGGGAATCGATCGGAGCAAAATGCGGTAGCCGCACAAGTTGTCGGCGGTGCGAATATCAAAGCGTTGTTACAGCGCGGCAATATGTCAGTTGAGGACGGAAAATGGGACGAAGCCAAAATCCATTTCAACAAGATACTTGATGTAAACGCACAATGCGCCGAAGCGTATCTCGGATTAGCGCTGGCTGAGGAAAGACTGAAATCGGCAAAGGAACTGGTAGAAAGAGAACGAACCGACAACAAAAATTATCAGCGAGCAAAACAGTTTGCGAGTGAAGCACTTCTCGACAGCCTGAATAAGCTGGAAAGGCAAAAGGAAGAAGAAGCGAAAAGAATCATCGAACAGCGAACGGCAAAATTAAAAGCACCGATTGAAAACGCGAAAAAGTTTCAAACTATCGTAGCGGCAGGATCATTGCACACTATCGGGCTGAAAAGCGACGGTACGGTTGTAGCTGTCGGCAATAGCTCATACGGTAAATGCGAGGTATCCGGCTGGACGGATATTGTTGCCGTTTCGACAGGAAAGGAACACACCGTCGGACTAAAAAGCGACGGTACGGTTGTGGCAACGATATACAAAGGGAATCCGGAATATTATCGCGGTCAATGTGACGTGTCCGGCTGGACGGATATTGTTGCCGTTGCGGTAGGAGATGATCACACCGTCGGACTAAAAAGCGACGGTACGGTTGTGGCTGTCAGCAGTAGTTATAACGACAGATTCGATGTTTCTGAATGGACGGATATTGTTGCCGTTGCGGCAGGAGATAATTACACCGTCGGACTGAAAAATGACGGTACGGTTGTGGCTGTCGGTTATAATCATGACGGTCAATGCGAGGTATCCGGCTGGACGGATATTGTTGCCGTTGCGGCAGGATTATCTCACACCGTCGGACTAAAAAAAGACGGTACGGTTGTGGCTACGAAGCATACAGGTGATCAGATTTTTTATGACGGTCAATGCGAGGTATCCGGCTGGACGGATATTGTTGCCGTTGCAGCAGGCGCTTCTCACACCGTCGGGTTGAAAAAAGACGGTACGGTTGTAGCAACAAAATATACGGGTAGATTTTATAGCAATCAATGCGAGGTTTCCGATTGGAAGCTGTTCGACAACCCGGATAATCTTGAAAATGAGAGAGCACAAAGAATGCCTGAAGCGAAACAGCGTATTGCCGAACAACAGCGCATAGCCGAGCAGCAGCGCATCGCCGAGCAACAGCGTCTTGCCGAGGAACAGCGTATAGCCGAACAGAAGCAGGCCGAGGAACAGCGCATCGCCAAGCGGATGGCTGACCGACGCGCACAAGGTCTTTGCCAGCACTGCGGTGGCACATTTAAAGGCTTGTTCATAAAAAAGTGTACAGCCTGCGGAAAAGAAAAGGACTATTAAAAATTATATAAATTCAGGAGGAAAAACTATGGCAATTTACAAATGCAAAATGTGCGGCGGCGCATTGGATGTCAAGGACAACGAAACGGTAGCGGTCTGCGAATACTGCGGCTCAAAGCAGACCGTGCCCACCAGAAGCAGTGAGGTTATCGGCAACCTGTTTAACCGCGCGAACAATTTAAGACTGAAAAACGAGTTCGACAAGGCCGCCGAAATCTACGGAAAAATCCTCGACGAGGACGATACCAACAGCGAAGCACATTGGTGCTTGTTGCTTTGCAAATACGGTATCGAATATGTTGAGGACCCGAAGACCTACAAGCGGATCCCGACCTGTCACAGGGCACAGTATACGTCGATTCTCACCGATCCTGATTTCACTTCGGCCGTTGAACATGCCGACGCAGTAAGCAAGCAGGTTTATACTGAACAGGCACACGAAATCTCAGAACTGCAAAAGTCAATTCTTGCGATTGTCAAAAACGAAAAGCCGTTCGATGTTTTCATCTGCTATAAAGAAAGCGACGAAAACGGAAAGCGCACCGTTGACAGCGCATTGGCGAATGATATTTACTATCAGCTCACCAAAGAGGGACTTCGCGTTTTCTACGCGGCAATCACTCTTGAGGACAAGCTCGGTCAGGAATACGAGCCGTACATATTTGCCGCTCTGAACACGGCAAAGGTCATGCTTGTCATCGGAACGAAGCCCGAATATTTTGACGCGATCTGGGTCAAAAACGAATGGTCACGTTATCTTGCTCTGATGAAAACCGACCGCGATAAGATGCTGATTCCCTGCTACCGAGACATGGACGCCTACGAGCTTCCCGAGGAATTTGCTCATCTTCAGGCGCAGGATATGTCAAAGATCGGTTTTATCAACGATCTTGTACGCGGAATCAAGAAGGTGACCGCCAAAGATGACCAAAAACAATCTCAGCAGACTGCTTCTGTTCAGGCCGGAAGCGCCAATGTTGCTTCTCTTTTAAAGCGTGCGTTCATGTTCCTTGAGGACAAAGACTGGCAGAATGCGGATGAATACTGTGAAAAGGTGCTGGATATTGATCCGGAAAACGCACAGGCTTATCTCGGAAAACTGCTTGCCGAACATCAGGCGTGCAATCTGAAAGCGCTGAAAGAACGCAAACAGATGTTCAATTTGAAGAGCAACAATTTTACGAAGTGTATGCGCTTCGGAAATGACGAACTCAAAAAGTTAATTGATGACAGCATTCTTTGCATTACGAATACAGTAAGAGAAAATGATTACATTGAAGCTGTCAATACCTTCCGTTCAGCCAAAACGGCACAAGACTTCCGGAAAGCAGCTGATTTATTTGACTTGGTCAGTCCGTACAAGGACTCGCAGGCACTGTCGGCCCAATGCCGCGAGCAGGCGACCGTAGTTCACAATGAAGAAATATACGGAAAAGCCCGGGATTTGTTGAACAAGGCAAAAACAGAACAGGAGTTTCGGAATGCTGCTTCTTTGTTCGCTGAAATCGGTGCATATAAAGACGCACCGCAGTTACAAGCTTCCTGCACGAAAAACGCCGATGACATTTATGCCAAAGAACACAGCGTAGCAAGAAAAGCGGCTAAGACTGCCGTTAAAATTCCGGTGGTGATCTTCAACACTATTATCACAATCGCCTCAGCGGGGCTGGCAATATTGCTCGAAATAATGCGTATGATTGAAAATCCGCCTTATAACTTATACAACCAAGACGGAACTGTAATTCTGAAGACCGTGACAAACAGTATGTATACGAACGCTTCCATCATGTTGGCAATTGCCGCTTTTATCAGTTTACCGGGACTCTGGAAGCGGATATTCAAGGACAAATATGCCAAATGGATGGTTGTCCTGAAATGGGTTATTGTAATCGTACTGTGTTTTGCCGCATTTTGGATATGGAAAGATTTCTTCCTGCACGGCTCAGAGTATTATATAATCGAATAAGGTTACTGAAGCATTAAGAATAAAACGGACAAACGCCTGTTCAAGCTAACCGATGGCAGATTTTCAGATCAGAAAAGGGAAAGGTCTTGTCGCTTGCTCAAATCAACATCATATCCTGGACTGTTTTGACCCTTTAGACTTTATTATGAAAGAATATTACAAAACTACGTTACAAACTGAATTGAAAACTCAAAAAGTCAGGCATATACAACAGTATCGGCAAAAACAGTTTTTTTCAGTATAAATCTCCTTTGTTTACAGATAATAGATGTGCGATATGATTTCAAAGGAGATTACGATATGAAAGCAACAGGAATTGTCAGGCGTATTGACGACCTCGGACGGGTCGTGATTCCGAAAGAAATACGCCGAACAATGCGCATAAGAGAGGGCGACCCGTTAGAGATTTACACCGATGCCGACGGCGAAGTGATTTTCAAAAAATATTCGCCTTTGGGTGAACTCGGACCGTATACAAAGCAGTATGTGGAAGTGCTCAACCGTTCAACCGGCCTTCCGTCCATCATCTGCGACCGTGACCATGTGATTGCGGCGGCGGGGCTCCCGAAAAAGGAAGTAATGGAAAAACGCATTTCGCCCGTTATTGAAAGCTATATGGAAAAACGGACGGGATACGTTGCCGGCGACGAAAAAATTGAAATGCTGCTTTGTGACGGACTGGACAGAAACGTCGGCGTTATGTATCCGATCATCGGTTCGGGTGACGTCATGGGTGCAGTGATGGTGCTTACGAACGGAAGCGGAGACAAACCGAATCAGACAGAAATCAAGCTTGTTCAAGTGGCGGCGGGTTTCTTGGGAAAACAAATGGAAGAATAAAACCGAAATGACCGCGCAGGAAAACTGTCCGCGGTCATTTCTTTATAAAAAAGCTGATTGTATGATTCGCGACTTCGCTTTGCAAAATCAAAAAAGGACCGGTTGACCCGATCCTTTGGATTTCGAAACAACGGACTTCCCGCTGTTTCCGGCGGAAAGTCCGCAAACGCGTTTGAACCTTTCGCCGTTAGTATTATTGCCGTGTGAAAGAGCAAAATCCATGGAAATTTTTACTTTTTTTCAAGCTCTTTGATCATCATTTTTGCCGCTTTGTAGATATCGCCGCAGCCGAGCGTGATTACGATATCGCCGCTTCCGGCGTTTTTGACAATGTAATCCGTAACCTCCTCAAAGGTGTTGAACCAGACACTTCCGGGAATCTTGTCGGCAAGATCCTTTGTGTAAATGTTATAGGTGTTTCGTTCTCTCGAACCCATAATTTCAGTCATGACAAGACGGTCGGGAATGCCGAGGACACGAACGAAATCATCAAAAAGAATTTTGGTTCTTGAATAGGTGAACGGCTGAAATACCGCCCAGACGGTTTTGTAGCCCATTTTCATGACGGCATTGAGGATCGCTTCGAGCTCGCTCGGATGGTGGGCGTAGTCGTCGGCAATTGTGATGCCGTTTATTTCGCCTAAGATTTCGAATCGTCTTCCGGCGCCCTTGAAGCTTTCGATTCCCGTTTTGCATTCGTCTGCCGTACAGCCTGCGTTGACAGCGGCTGCGAAGGCGGCAAGTGCGTTTAAAATGTTGTGCTTTCCGGGAATTTTCAGCGCAAGTCTTGTCAGTTTTTCGCCCTTGTACATAACGTCGAATTCACCGAACGAACCGCGGTTGTAGCTGATGTTTTCGGGGTAGTAATCGTTCTTTTCGCCGAAGCCGAAGGTGATCTTCTTTTTGTCGATGCCGTCAACGGCCCTGAGCGTGTTTTCGTCGTCGCCGTTGAAAATCAATGTATTGGTTGTCAGAAGCGAGAACTTGTGAAAAGATTTGATGATGTTGTCAAGTGTCTTGAAGTAGTCAAGGTGATCCTCGTCAATGTTGAGAATAACGGCAACGTCGGGTGAAAGATCAAGGAAGGTGTCCACAAATTCGCACGCTTCGCAGACCATGGTTTCGGTGTTTCCGGTTCTGCCGTGGCTGTCGATCAGCGGAAGCTTTCCGCCGATGACCGCCGTCGGATCTTTGTCTGCCATGATGAGTATCTGCGTAAGCATGGAGGTTACGGTCGTTTTGCCGTGGGTTCCGCAAACGCCGATACAGTTGTTGTATTTTCTGGTCACGGCGCCGAAAAGCTTCGAACGTTCAAAGGTCGGGATGCCGCTGGCTTTGGCGGCGCAAAGCTCCGGGTTGTCGCCTAAAAGGGCAGCAGTATAAACGATCATTTCCGCTCCGTCAATGTTCTCGGCTTTTTGACCCATCGTGACCTTGATACCGAGCGAGCGAAGCTTGTCGATGTTGTCGCCGGGATTATTGTCTGATCCCGTGATGATATAGCCTTTGTTATGTAAAATTTCGGCAAGCGGACACATTCCCGAGCCGCCGATACCGATAAAATGAATATGCTTGATTTTCTTTAATATCTCGTCAATTTCGTACATTGAAAAACACCTCTGATTTTATTGCTACCCAATATTATATTGCAAAACGCCGGAATAGTAAACCTTTTTCGGAAAATTCACAACTATTCTTTTTCGGCATAAGATGTATTGCTGTTGATAGGGGAGGCGTTATGATGAGAATATTGATTTTAGGCGGTGACGAAAGGCAAAGGAAACTGAAAACACTTTTTGAATCGGATCAAAATGATGTACAATATATTACCGAACCGGATCAGGTCAATTTGTTGGGTTCTGCGTTGCTCAAAGCGCAGGCGGTTATCCTTCCGCTTCCGGTCAGCCGGGACGGCAGGCTTGTCTATTCCGACAAAAGTGAGCTGAACATTCCGCTTGAAAAGGTGATCGACGGACTTGATGAAAGCAAAAGGCTGTTTGCCGGAATTATCCGGGATAATCTGAAAGAAAAACTTGTTGAAAGAAACATACCGTATTTTGATTATTATACCGACGAAGCATTCAAAAGCCGAAACGCCTTTCTTACTGCACAATGCGCTTTACGGCTGATGCTGTCAAATACCGACGAATATGTTGTCGGAAAACGAGCGCTTGTGACGGGCTTCGGAAGAGTGGGAAAGGCTACGAGTGAGATGCTCGAGCGCGTCGGTCTTGATGTTTACGTCGCCGCAAGAAACGAAGAACAAAAGGCTACCGCTTATGCGTTGGGGTATAAGGTGTTGGATATTTATGACATGGAATCGGTTATCCGAATTTTTGATTTCATTTTCAACACTGTCCCATTTCATGTTTTTTCCGAGCGTGAGGTCGGTCTGATGAAAGATATCGCACTTTATATTGAACTGGCTTCAAAGCCGTACGGTGCAAGGCCGGAACACTTTAAAAAACATAAAAAGCGGCTTCTTCCGGCGCCGTCGCTTCCGGGCAGATATTGCAGTACATCTGCAGCCGAGGCGATTTATCGCTCGATCAGAAACCGGATATTTGAAACCGGAGGGGAAGAAAATGGCTGATCTTCGTTTCGGATATGCACTGACCGGGTCGTTTTGTACCTTTGAAAAATCGTTTCAGCAGCTTGAAAAGATTGCGGCGTCGGGCATCAGCACGAGAGTGATCATGTCCTATAACGCCTTCTTGACCGATACCCGATTCGGAAAATCGGAAGATTTTATTGAGCGTGCTCAAGAAATTACAGGCAGTGAAGTGATTGCAACGATCGAAGACGCGGAGCCGATCGGACCGAAAAAGATGTTTGATCTGCTGATCGTCTCGCCGTGTACGGGCAATACGCTCGGAAAGCTTGCCGCGGGGATTTATGACACGCCCGTGACGCTTGCGGTCAAGTCGCACCTGAGAAACAAACGGCCGGTACTGATCGGCGTTTCAACCAACGATGCACTGCGCATCAGCGCAAAAAGCATCGGAACGCTTTTAGCTTACCGTCACTTCTTCTTTATCCCGATGAAACAGGACGACTATGAAAAGAAGCCGTTTTCGGTCGTCTGCGACTTTGAAAAGACACTGCCTGCGGCGTTTGCAGCGCTTGAAGGCAGACAGCTTGAACCGATTCTGATCTGAATCGGTTTGAATACCGCGGCAAAGAGATTTCGGTTTCTTTGCCGCCGATTTTTGTATACAAAAGGGGCTGCCTTAATTGACAGCCCCATGTTCTTATCGATTTAAATCTGATACCATTTGATTTCGTTCGCATCTAAATGGATCTGTTCGCTTGTACCGTCACCGACATAGACGGTCGTGTCTTGCGGCTCGTAGGTGTTGTTGACCACGCAGTATTTTCCGTTTTTGACATAGGCGTGCACCTCGACATTATAGTTCGTCGAGTACCAACGGTTCAGTTCATCTTCCGCCGAAGCACTCCAGAGGATTGCGCGGTAAAGCACACGGCTGTTCTTGAACGAGTAGGGCAGTCCGCTGATATAAACACCACGACCCTTTCCGAACTGTCTGACAGCCATCTGAACCTCCTCGGCGTGTCTGACGGCAAACGGCAGCTCAGTTGCATTTTGAATCAGAACAGTTGTCCCGTCAAGGGCGACAATATTCTTCTTGCCCTCGCCGAAATCGACTTCTCCGTCTGCGTCGGCAAGAATGAAGTGATCTCTGTGCTCCTCGGTATTGTAGCGGCGGGTGTTGAGCGTCAAGCCGTTTTCTCTTTCAACGCCTAAAATGTCGTCAAGCTGGAAGAACTTGCCCTGCCACTGATGCGCCGCCGGTTCACCGACACCGATAAATCCGCCGCCGTTATAGACGAATCTCTTAACTGCCGTGATGATTTCTTCGTCGATCCAATATTCGCCGCCGGACTGCGCCGTATCGGCGTCACCGACATTGATGATAACATCGAAATTATCAAGGAGCTTCGGGTCTTTTTTCATATCATCAAAGCTGATGAAGCTGACATCAAAGGGCGCGCCGCTTAATGCCTCGATGATTCCGAAATACGAATAATTCTGTCGGTAATAAAGCGCGTGATGCACCATGTGATTGCCCCAGGCGCGCATTTTGCCCCAACAGTTGAGAACAGCCACTTTCTTGACACAATACGGCGTAACACCGCAGATATTATCGTAAAGTGTTCTGAATTCATCGCAGACGTCCTTGATATAATCGACAAAATCGGGGAACTCAAGCGCAAGCTTGAGATAGCCGCCGTAGCCGATACGGGAAATGGGGCTTCTGAGAATGGCTCTTCTTGCCGTTACCCAGTTAACCTTTGCCTCGGCGATCGGATCTCCGCCCTCGTGGAAAACATCGGGGAAGAAATAGGGCAAGAATCTGCCTTCGGTATATTTGACACCCTTGATATCGCTGAAAAGACGAAGTGTTGCGCCGTTGCCGACACTTCCGACAACCGCATCCAGACCGATGGACTCAAATTCCTCCATAAACGGCTCCATGCCGATCCAATGGTCGCCCATGAACATCATCGCTTCCTTGCCGTACTCATGAACGATATCAACCATTTCCTTGGCAAGCTTTGCGACCTCGCGTCTCTGGAAAGCCTGAAAGTCCTTGAACTCCTTTGACGGAATGCGGTAAGTGTTATTCATATAGCCCTGATCAATAATAAATTCGGGGCGGAAAGTATAGCCGACCTCTTTTTCGAACTGCTCTAAAATATAGGGACTTACCGAAGCCGTATAGCCGTACCAATCGACAAATTTTTCTCTTGCCAGTTCGTCAAATACAAGCGTAAACTGATGGAAAAAGGTTGTAAACCGGACCACATCAACATACTCGTGTGTGTCAAGGAATCTGCGCAGTCTTTTCATTGAGTGTGCTCTTGTTTTCGGCTGACGGACGTCAAAGGTGATCTGCGGTTCAATATCCCAGTTGTTGACAACCGCATTATACATATGTACGGGATCCCACATGATATACGCAAGAAAGCTTACCGTATATTCGTGAAAAGGCTTTGTGCTGATGACAACGTTGCCGCTTTCCTCATCATAGGACCAGCAGTCCGTCGGAACAACTTCGCCTGTTGTGCGGTCCATAACCTCCCACCACCTTGTGATGTCGTCATGGCTGTTGACTTTCAGCATATCGGGATAAAGATGATCCATCAGATGAATTTCGAGCTTCTCGGAAACAGCCGTATGAAACGGCGTCATGATATACATCTGCTGAACTTCATCTAAATTTGCCTTTGCCCATTCGTTGTCCTTACGGGTCGTATAATAAGTTGCATACACCTTTCCGCCGGCGTCCTTCAATTCCTGCGGAAATTCGGTGCCGTCACAGTCACGGATCGCATCCGCACCCCATACGTCCATAATTTCAAGGGTTTCTTTAACGACGTCCATATCCGTCGGGATGGTAACTCTGCCTTTTTTGTTCGCCATAAAATAACCTCACTTTTATTTGTCAAGAATTATGATTTCGTTGTCTTTAAGCGTAACCTTGCCTCTGCGCATTTTTCTGCGCTTGAAGGGAACGCCTTTCCGGACAAAAAAACGGTTGTTTGCAATATAGGCGTCGGGGTTGCTGCAGGGACTGATGGTGCCGCCCAAGTCGTCGAAGCTAAGATTGTCTGTAAACGTGTTGTGGATTGCTTCCTGCAAGCAGAACATCACACAGCCGCCCTCGTTGAGCCGCGAATAGTTTTGTTCATAAACCGTACCGTCGCCGGAATCGGCATCATACGCCATGCCGTCCTGATTGAGCTTGGTATCAACCGCTTCATTGAACCG
>JBJFHV010000135.1:0-3015 GCA_051894015.1 Acutalibacteraceae bacterium
CAAACTTTTTACGGTAAACACCGGCCGGACAGTTTTTCGGCGTTTTCGGAGGGTTGCACCGGAACGGGTACACGGAATTGAGATAATTGATTTTGTCGTAGCCCGTTTTCTGCCAGGTAGAAGGCACATTGACCTTGTCAAACTCCGTACTGTCCGTATCAAGGGAGGACGGCAAGGCGGACGCATGACGGTAATAGCGAAAATCCCATTCTCCCGAAAGCATGAATACCGCATCGCTTTCGTATCTCTCGTCAAGATAGGTTGTTTTGTTAAGCTTTTCCCTCTTTAAAAACGGGATGAAATAACTGCGGTGCGGCAATCGGTTATCGGCAAAGCAATTGAAATTTCTGTAATTCGTTTTATTGATTTGGTATTGCATATTGGCTCCTACTCTTTATCCTTCACGCTCTAGGCGGATTAAGACGACTTCGTTTTCTTCGATTGTCAGATCAATATGACAGCCGTTTTCTTCGAATCTTGGCGTTATTTCTTCCGTAAGCATTGCAGAAGATTCTTTGATCTTTTCAAGCTGTTTTTTTGAAAGCACCGCAGGCTTTCCCATTTCCTCCCACAGCCGCACGGGGTTTGCATACCTGCTGTTGATTCTTTTTGCCTGCGCTTTTTGAAATTGCGGAGAGTTTTTGACTGTGATACGGATTTCGTACCCGTTTTTTGTATCTTCGAAATTCTGTGCATACAGCATCATATACACATCGCCGCTGTCGTTTCGGAACGCTGTCATTTCGGCTTTTTCGTCCGTGATCGGCAGACAGTAGCGTGTATCGGGAAGCTCAGCCAGAAGCTCAAACGCCCGGAACGCAGGCTTTTTGATGCCGTCGGCGGTCAGAAGTCCGAAGCCGCCGCAAAACGGGTCGGGGAAGAAAAACAGCTCCTCAAAAATATCCGAAAACGTCCAATAGCTTGAACCGTCAACGGTTCCCTGATTGTCAAGCACGGTTTTCACTAAAAAAGAGGCCGTCCGTGTTGTATCGTGAATCGCCGCAACGCAGTTTGAGCTGATGCTCCACTCGGTATAAAAAAGCGGAAGAGAACCGACTTCGGCTCTGGCTTTTTTCGCTTCTCTTGTCAGATAGCCCTTTAATGCGGGCGTAAAACCGTTCACATTGTCAAAGACGGGCTGTAAAAGCGCACGCATGGAAGAACCGGGATCGGCGGTTTTCATTCGCCTGATTTCCCGAAGCCGCTGACCGTTTAAGGAGTGCCCGAGCTCGTCGGTCGGGTATTGATGTGTCGAGACAAAGTCAACGGGTACATTTTCCTTTTTGCAAAAGTCTAAAAATTCCGTCAGGTGACCGCTTTTCGTTGTGGCGGGTCCGCCGACCTTCAAGTTCGGGTTTACGCTCTTTAACGCTCTTACCGTTGCGGCATAAAGGCGGTAATAATCTTTCATACTGCCCTTGAAAAAGCAGGCAAGATCCGGCTCGTTCCAGACCTCAAAGTACCACGAGGTGACTTCTTCTTCGCCGTATCGGTCAATCAGAAAGCGTGCAAATGCCCGGATAAAGTCCTGCCACTCATGCATGTCTTTCGGCATGGTGACGTTTCCCTGATAGTAGAAAACCGTCTTTTTTCCGCTTGCCAAAGCTGACGGCATGAAGCCGAGCTCGACAAAGGGCTTTACGCCGATTGAAAGCAGATTGTCGTAAATTTTCGCAACCTGATAAAAGCTAAAAAGCTTTGTGCGGTTCCGGGAAGCCAGAGGCAGGTGATCGGACAGTCTTTGACAGACATTCATATCGTCGTTGAAAATTCCGTGAAATCGCACCCGCTCAATGCCGAGCTCGTCATGAACGGTTTTCAGCTGCTGCATATAGTCGGTGCGGTGAGCTAAAGCAGCGTGTCCGCTTCCGATGCAAAACTGCCAATGCTTGGAAACCCGACGTGTTTCACCTGTATAATCAAAGCTAAACGAAAACTGTTCCATGATTATTCTCCGACATATTCCACGGGGATTTTTTTGTTGATGCTGTCCGACTGATTCGGAATCCAGTCCTTGCCGAGCGCCAAATCGTTCTCACTGTTTTTATGCACAACGATTTTTTCAAGCTTTGAAGCCGTCGAGAAGAACGCATAATCGCCGATGCTTTCCACCGAAGAGGGAATTTCCAACTCCTTAACGGAATTGCAGTAGGAAAATGCGTCGGTACCGATTGTTTTGACGGTATCAGGCAGTTCAATGCTTTTCAGATTTTCACATTTCAAAAACGCCTTGTTGCCGATGCTTTCAAGACCTTCGTTGAACTTCACCGAATAAAGATTCGAGCACATATAAAACGCATTTTCCCGGATTGATACAACGCTTTCGGGTAAGATGAGCGTGCCGCCCGATGTTACGGCGCCCGATTCGTCAAAGGAAAGCGGTGTCTTTCCGTTCGGATAAAAAAGCAGTTCGGTTTTGTCCTTGTTATAAAGCACGCCGTCAACCGAGGTGAAATACGGATTGTTTTCGTCAACGTTGATGCTTTCAAGTGCCGGGCAGTTGGTCAGTGCCCAGACGTCAATCGTTTTGATGTTTTTGCCTAAGTTCAGTTCTTTCAGGTAAGCCGAATTGGCAAGGCTGAACGCCATCAGCTCCGTCACGGGCTTGTCGCCGTAGGTGTCGGGAACGTCAAAAACCGTCTGCGTCGAAGTGCTTTTATACCGGTAAAGACCGCAGCCGTCCTCGTTGTCTTTATAGGAGTTTTGGTTGCTTGTAAATGTGTAAGTGCCGAACGCCGCAAAAGAGATTGCTATGGCAACAAAAAAAGCAAGAAATACCATTACATTCTTCTTCATAAATACCACCTCGTTTCAGATTACTGTGCAGCCGTGTTTTCGGGCACTGTGCTGTCTGTGTCCTCAATTTGCTTCGCGCGTTCTTCAAGCTCTTTGATAATTTCCTCGTGTCTGGCTTCCGTGTAGTCATAGAAATGATACGGAATCGCCGACAAAAGACCCGTCACGGCGGTAGCAACAATCGTAATGATAAACACCTTATTGCGTATTGTCGGGTCA
>JBJFHV010000136.1:0-2995 GCA_051894015.1 Acutalibacteraceae bacterium
ATAAGACCGACCTTGTCACCTTGTTCGATCTGAAACGAAACAGCGGAAAAAATATCACGGTCGGAAAAAGACATTTTAAGATTATTTACACTGACTAACGCCAATTTGATTCACTCCGTAAGTAATTTTGCCTTCTTATTTTACATGATAACGGGAATTTATGCAAGATTGGGGAGCAGTTTTTGATTTTTTGGGCGGATTTTAAAAAAATTGTTCAATTTTCTCTTGTAAATCGTGAATATTGATGATATAATAAACAAAAATATTAGGAGGAGATCCGATATGATTTGTAAATTCTGTGGCAACGAAATTGACGATGGATCCGATTTTTGCTATATTTGCGGTCAGAAGGTAGAAGAATCCGTTCCGGCATTTGCTGCCGCTGCTGATGTTTATTCGCAGCCTGCCGCCGCTCCGGCTCAGGCTCCTGCTGCTCCGGCGCCGGCTCCTGTAGCTGCTTCACAACCGGTTCAGCCCGCAGCTCCGGCTCAGGCTCCCGTTACGCCCGCCGCTTATGCTGCCGCGCCTGCTGCTCCCAATGCGTATGTTGATGGAACGGCCGAACAGGGCGGTAAGAAAAAGAAGGCGAAAAAGCCGAAAGATCCCAACATGGCAAGCAGAGCGCAGAGATTTTTCTCATTCATTCTTTTCTTTATCGTCGGACCTATTCTTTACAATAAGGAAAAGAAAAACGGCAACGAAGCCAAAGCTATTTCCATTCTTAACGCAACAATGCGCGGTTTATGCGTATTTATGGCAATTATCGTTGTTGTCATGATTAAGAAGTTTGTGATGTAAATATTATGAATCGAATGAAGGCGAAGACGGAAATCTGTCTTCGCTTTTTCTTAAAGTCACTTTTCTTTAATAAAAGGCTTGAAATTGAGTCAAAATGGTAATATAATAAATTTGATTTATAGCTTAGGAGTGTTTGATATGAAAGAAATTACAAAAGATATGCTCATCGGCGATATTCTTGACGAAGAGCCCGGTACGGCGATGTTCTTTTTTGAAATGGGTATGCATTGTCTCGGCTGCCCGGCTTCAAGAGGCGAAAGCGTTGAGGAAGCCTGCGAGGTTCACGGTGTGGACTGTGACGCCATTGTCGCAAGAATCAACGAATACCTTGCTTCGAAATAAGCGGTACAAAATACGTCGGAGACACTCTTCGCTTGAGGAGTGTCTCAGTTGTTACCGGAAGTCTTTGAAATTATCCGATGCCCGTCATCATACAAAAACATTGTTAGGCTTTTAAAGACCGCCTATATCTGTTGAAAGGGAAAACATGAAAAATATACGACTTGACAGCCGTCTTGCCTGTGTGGCTTCACTTGTCAAAAAAAGTGACTGCGTTATTGACGTCGGAACGGATCATGCCTATTTGCCGGCGTTCCTTCTTCAAAATAAAGTCTGTCAATCCGCCTATGCCTGCGACGTGAAAAAAGGGCCGCTTGAAAACGCAAGGGAAACCATAAAAAATTGCGGACTGGAAAAGAAAATCGAAACGGTTCTGTCCGACGGACTTGACAGCGTGACACCGCAGAAAAACTGCTGTGTCGTGCTTGCCGGAATGGGTGGGATCTTAATTAGCGAGATTCTCATGAGGGCGAAGTGGCTTTTGGACGAAAGCATACAGATTGTCGCTCAGCCGATGTCGCACGCCGAACAGGTCCGAAAGTTTTTCTTCGAAAACGGCTTCGAAATTACCGAAGAAAAAACTGTCGCTGACAGCCGACATGTTTATCTTGCGCTGACAGCTGTTTATACAGGCGAAAGAACCGAATACACCGAAGGTCAGCTTTATTACGGCAAGCTGTTTGAGAACGAAGGCGAAACAACGCACCTGTATCTCAAACGGCAGTACGACAGGCTCAAAAAGCGGTATGATGCGATTTGCTCGGACGAAAACTATCAGGAAGAAATTTTGACTTTAAAGGCTATCTTGAATGAATTTCACGAGAAAGGGAGGACTTTTGATGCCGACCGTTAAAAACATCTCCGATTATGTTGATTCGCTTGCTCCCTTTGACACAAAATGTGACTGGGACAACTGCGGAATCCTTGTCGGAGACAAAGACAGAGAAATACATAAAATAGGCTTCACACTTGACCTTACACCCGAAACGCTCAAAAATGCGGTAAGCGAGGGGGTACAGCTTGTCGTGACGCATCACCCCGTTATTTTTCATGCGCAAAAAAGCTTCATAAGCGGCAATATCGCCTTTGAGGCGGCGAAGAACGGCATTGACGTCATTTCCGCTCATACCTGCTTCGACTGCGCAGACGGCGGCGTGAACGATGTGCTGTGCGAGGTCTTAGGACTGACAGATGCCCAAAAAGTCGAAAGTGCCGAGACCGTAAAGCCGATGGCGAGAATCGGAAAAACCGACACTGTTTCCCCGAAAGATCTTGCCGCCCTTGTCAGCCGAAAGCTTGATATCACCGTCCGGCTTGTTGACGGCGGAAAAAATATTGAAAAAGTTGCCGTCTGCGGCGGAGCCGGAATGTGCTTTCTTGACGACGTATTGTCGGCAGGGGCAGATGCTTTTGTGACGGGTGAAATCAAGCACAACGAAATGCTCGAAGCCAAGGAGAACGGCATTACCGTGATTGCCGCCGGGCATTTTGAAACCGAATATCCTGCGATGAACGCATTGAAAAATAAGGTACAGGAGCGATTTGCCGATACAGAGTGTGTCCTGATTAGACAAAGCAACCCGGTTGAATATATCAAGGAGTAAATATGGCGCTTGACGGAATATTTTTATCAAAAGTGAAAGATGAGCTTCTCACGAAAGCGGTCGGACTGAAGGTGGACAAGGTACAGATGCCGACAAAGGACGAAATCGTGCTGAATCTTCGTTCCCGTCAGGGGGCATACCGCCTTCTGATCTGTGTCAGAGCCGACAGTGCAAGGGTGCATTTTACCTCTCACGCCATCGACAATCCGCCCGTTCCGCCGATGTTCTGTATGCTGATGCGAAAGCGGCTGACG
>JBJFHV010000137.1:0-2973 GCA_051894015.1 Acutalibacteraceae bacterium
GAAAGTGTTTTTTTGAACTTTTTCATTTTTTACCTCCATTAAACATTAAAGAATTGATAAAAATTATCATCTGAGATAAATTGTAGTACATGACCAAAAAAATGTCAATATGTTAATAATTTATATATATTTTTCATGCTTTATTAATGATAAAAAACGATATTGCGAAAAAAAGCCGCACGTTTCGGTGCAGCTTTTTCCTATATGCAAGTTATATTCACTTTTCTTTGCCTGTAACCGGCATAATGTAAAAACCAAACTTCAGTTTGTCCTTGATTCTGAGATTATACTCGGGCAAAACGTCCGGACCGCAGCTGTTCGAACCGGAGCCTCTCATAAAGCCGTCAATATTCACACAAATCCGGTTGTCGTCCTTGAGGTCTTCAATGTGCTTCGCCTTTCGTAATGTGCGGTTCGTATACGGTCTTGCACTGAAGGTGAACGGACGCTTACGGTAACGGATTTTGATGCCCGTGCCTTCCTCATCGGTGAACTTCACATAGCGCGTTCCGGTATGCATACCGTTTTCCTGCGGCTTGATATAGTTGACGCAAAGGTCACTGACGTCGGAATGATAGATACCCATTGTGCTGTGCTCTTTGAAGTCGGAAAGATTTTCCGCTTCGCCGAATCCGAAATATTCGGTGTTGCAAAACGACTTGTCAAGATCGAGTGTCAGACCAAAACGCGGAATTTCAACCGAGCCGAGCTTGAGAACACCCGGTCTTTTCAGCTTCGCGATCACGGTGATCGTTCCGTCGGGATAGATCTTGTATTTCAGCTTGCAGTCAAACAGCTTGTGCGAACCGTTTTCGATTTTTCCGACCGTTTTGATCTCGACATACCGACCGTCCTTATCGTTGATACAGTCCGTGATTTTTTCGCTGATATACCGTGCATTTTCCAGCCCGCTCTTTGCCCACGTTTTCACACGGTTCCTGTCGTTATCTATCGCCGCGCGGAAAACATTGACATCGACGCCGTAGCTGTTGGCAAGGATTTCCTTAGAATTGATCTTTAAGCTTAAAAGAACGCCTGTCTGTTTGTCGAATTTCACTCTGCCGTTTTCGAAGCCGACAACGATCGTGTCCCCCTTCTTCGAAAAGACAACGCCGTGACTCGTACCGATATCGGGACGGGCAAAAAACTCGTTGAGCGTAATCTGCTGTTTCGAAACCAATCTGCCGTTTTTGTCCTCACAGATGAAATTGATGTGATAGGTATTATCCGGATCTGTCATTTTGTGGTTGATCAGCAGCTCTTTCGACTCCCCGGGCATAAGCTCAAGCTGAATCGGTCCTTTATCAAAAACTTCGCCGTTTTTAAGAACCTCATAGCTGAGAGAGAACTCGGACGCATCGGTAAAGCTTTGGGTGTTCGTGAAAAGATACATGTTGTCGCTGACAAAGCTGACCCTGATCGGGCGGTAAACGGCTTTCATTTCAAATGCGCCCGTGTGCGGCGTACGGTCCGGGAAGAAAAGACCGTCCACACAGAAGTTTCCGTCGTGATATTTTTCGCCGTGGTCGCCGCCGTAAGTGTATTTATGCCGTGCCTTCTCGTCATAAACGCTGTGATCCGCCCATTCCCAGATACAGCCGCCGCAAAGCTGTTCGCTTGAATAAATGATTGTCCAGTAATCCTCAAGTGAGCCGGGACCGACACCCATGGCGTGGCAGTATTCACAAAGGAAATACGGCTTTCCTTTATATCTTGAGCCGAAAGAATGAGCAGCAATCCGCTTGAGATTTTCGGGATTCTGATACATTTCGGACACCACGTCATAAGAGCCTCTCGGTGTTCTTATGACACCCTCGTAGTGGACGGGAATATCCGAAACCTGCTTTAACAGCTCACAACACTTGTCCTGGTTCTTCCATCCGCCCGATTCATTTCCGAGGCTCCACATCGTTACACACGCATGGTTCTTATCCCGTTCATACATTCGTCTGACTCTGTCCTGAAATCTCGGAAGCCACTTGGCGTCGTTGCTGATAATATTCGGCTTCATCGTCGGCTTGTTGTCAAGCGTCACCTGCGTTCCGTGCGTTTCGATATCCGCCTCATCAATCACATAAAGACCGTATTCGTCGCAAAGATCAAGGAAGATCGGGTCCGGCGGATAATGTGAAGTCCTGACCGCGTTGACGTTGAACTCTTTCATCAGCTTCACGTCTTTCAAAAGGTCTTGGGCGCTCATCACATAGCCGGTCTTTTCGTGGGTATCATGATGATTGACGCCCTTGAATTTGATAAGCTTTCCGTTGAACAGGAATTTTTCGCCGTCGATTCTAACGGTACGGAAGCCGACGTGCGCGCGGATCACCTCAACGGTCTTGTCCTTTTCTTTTAAAGTAAGGAAGAGTTCATAAAGCTCCGGCTTTTCGGCGTTCCATTCTTTTACGCTCAGATCGGTAAAAGAGAACAAAACGTTTTCCGAAGCGTTGCGGGTTTCGGATACAACGCACTTCTTATCTTTGACAAGCTCGGCACAGACGCTCAGGCTTCCGAAGTTTTCGGCACAGAGGCTGACCTCGGCTTCAAGGTCGTAGCCGTTGTCGCTCTTTTTGGTCTTTACGGAATAATCGAAAATATAGCTGTCGCCGTATTCACTGACATACACGTCACGGAAAATTCCGTTTTCACGGAACATATCCTGACACTCGAGATAAGTGCCGTTACACCATTTTGTAACAATGACAAGCAACTCGTTTTCGCCCGGCACGGCATAACCGTCGAGGGAAAACTCCGCCATATTGTGGGAACACTCGCTGTAACCGACATAGCGTCCGTTCACATAAAGCGTGATGCAGGAGCAAACGCCGAGAAATGTAATCACGCTGTGTGCCGCCGAGGGCGACAGGGTAAATTTCTTTGTATACACGGCCGCCGACATTTCGGACGGAACAAACGGATAATCCGCCGGGAATTCGTATCTTGAATTTATGTACACCGGACTTTCATATCCGGTTC
>JBJFHV010000138.1:0-2926 GCA_051894015.1 Acutalibacteraceae bacterium
GAAAAAAGCCGCCGGTACCTTTTTTCCTTTCAGGGTATCCAATACCTTTGAAGTCAGATTTTCATATTCCCAGCCACAGTCAAAAGTCAGATACAACACTTTTTCTTTACTTTTTCGGTCAAGCGTCAATGCGCCGTATTTATCAAATGTATTTTGAAATTCGACAACCGTATAATGAGGCTTTCCTCCGCTTGCCGGTCCGTGGGAATGGCAGATTTTTTTATTGCTCAAGCCCTTTGTGTTGGCAGGCACGGTATATTTCACCGCTTGTAAAGCGGAAAAGCCCGCGATCGCATTTGCGTCGGGCTTTCCCGTTTCAACCATCTGGCTGTTTTCATTTGTACTGTCAAGATCGGTTTCGCTGACTTCAACCTGTGTTTCCTGTTCGGCGGCTGCCGTCGGATTTTTCGTTGTGGTTGATTCGTCGGTCGTCGGCTCATTCGCTCTTTCCGTTGTTGTAGCTGTGTCCGCCGTACTTCTTTCGGTTGTAAAAGCCTCGGAAGCGTCGGTCAGCATATCGGTAATGCTTTCCTTGATTTCTTCCTTGCGTCTTGAACAGGCGCAAAGCGATAAAAGAAGCGACAGCATCGCTATTATACTGATCAGTTTTTTCATAAATTTCCCTCCGTTTGCGGCCGGAACAGCCGCCGTTTTCTTACTTGAACAAGCACTGTACGTCGTCAAGCATATGACCCATGGCTTTTGCCGCTTTGGCCGCCTTTTTCTTATATGCCTTTTTCATCGAAGAACCTGCCATTGCGCCTTTGATATAGGCTGTTGCGCCGCCTAATGCCATACCGACGGTTACACCTGTCATAATACCTTTCATGTTCATAAAATATCTTCCTTTCACTTGATTTTAAAATTGCGGAAAATTCGGTTTGTTTCCGTCTGATTTAGTTTTTCCGATAACACGGAAAATAATCCGCCGCAAAAAAGAAAAAAATGAAAAATCCGATAAACACTTGAAAAAAATTGTTTGAACGTATATCATTATTAGGTATTTTAAAAGTGAGTGTGGTGATATTTTGTCACAGCTGAACATTGTGCTTGTCGAACCGCAAATTCCGCAAAACACGGGAAATATTGCAAGAACCTGCGCCGCAACGGGAGCAAGACTTCATCTTGTAAAACCGATGGGATTTACGGTTGATGACAAAAAGCTGAAAAGAGCAGGACTTGATTATTGGTATCTTCTTGACATAACTTATTATGAGTCGCTCGCCGATTTTTTCAATAAAAATCAAAACGGTAATTTTTTCTATTTTACAACGAAAGGACGAAATCTTTATTCCGACGCCGAATATCCGGATGATGCATATCTTGTATTCGGCCGGGAGGACGCCGGCCTTCCCGAGGAGCTGTTAAAAGAGAACCCCGAAAAATGTGTACGGCTCCCGATGATTGACGAAGCGAGAAGTCTTAACCTTTCGAACACGGTCGCTGTCGGCGTCTATGAAGTCTTAAGGCAGTGGAACTTTCCGAAACTCAAAATGAAAGGTGAATTGGCAAGACTCAAATGGGAATGAAAACGAAAAAGTCAAATATCATACCGTGGTGTGCGGCGGCAGGTGCAATCAATCTTGCCTTGTTTTTCGTCAAGCTATATGTCGGACTCAGTTCAAACAGCATTGCCATTTATTCCGATTCCGTAAACAGCCTTTCGGACTTTTTGTCATGTGCGGTAAGCATCGCGTGTCTTCTCGCAGTAAGCCGTCTTTCCGAAAAAAAGCTCGGATATGTCGCCGACAAAACAGAACAGCTTTTATCTTTTGTACTTTCAGCGGCAGTCTTGGCGGTCGGCGTAAGCTTTGCATACAGCAGTCTTGAAAGATTCATGTATCCGACGCCGGTCTGGTTTTCGGTAAAATACTTTTTTATTATTCTTTTAAGTGCGTCTGCGAAACTGCTTCTGTTTTTTATTCTGCACTTTGCCGAAAGAAAAAACGAATCGCCGATTCTGAAAGTCATGAAAACCGACAGTCTGCTTGATTTTTTTGTCACGTCGGTAACGCTGATATCTTTTACCCTTACAAGATATACGGACTTTTCGGCGGACGCTGTATGCGGACTTCTTATAAGCGTTCTGATCAGTATCCAGGCAATACGGCTTGTCGTGTCAACCGTTTTCAGGCTTTTAGATAAGCCGCCGCAAAAAACGCTGGACAAAATCCGGGAAATTCTTTCGGATTTTGAAGACAAGGCGGAACTCGATCGGCTTCGTTTTTCGTATGAAAGCGATACAAATCCGACAGTCTTTCTCATTCTCAGGCTCAAACAGGAGCTGAGTAAAGACGAAGTCAGCAAAGAAATTTATGAAAAGTTAAAGCGTGAGAATATCGAAGCGATTATCGCTTTTCGTATAAAAGATCATATCGAAAATTAAGGAGATAAATTTATGAGTAAAACCAAAAATCTTACCAAAGAAAAAATCGGAGAAAACAGAGAGGATAAAAAATTGAAGCGGAAAAGAAGAAACAAAATCTTCTTACGGGTTCTTTGCATCTTTCTTTGTGTACTTGTTGCCTTTATCGGCGTGACAACCGTAATTTCCGTTGTCGGAGACAAAGCAAATCTGAAAAAAGCGCAGTCTTTCCCCTCTGCGGCATCGGAAACCGCCCTCAAACCCGAAAAGGACGAAAACGGGAATTGGACTTTTACGACCGATAAGGACTTCAAAGTGCTGCAGCTTACCGATGTACATATCGGCGGCGGCTGGATGAGTCTGAAAAAGGACGCAATGGCGATGAACGCTGTTGCGGCGATGGTTACCGCGGAAAAACCCGATCTTATCATTGTCACCGGCGACGCATCCTACCCTGTTCCGTTTCAGGCAGGTACATTTAACAACAAATCTTCCGCAAAGCTTTTTGCCGCTCTTATGGAACAGCTCGGAATTTATTGGACGATCGCCATGGGCAACCAC